>JAKZUG010000624.1:0-10841 GCA_047516705.1 Candidatus Poribacteria bacterium
TGTCATCAATCCAACTCCGATTGACCTGCAAGAGACCATCTTTTACATTGATCTGCGCCATTATGAGTGGGATGTCAGAAACGAGGCGTGGACGCAGATTGAACAGGAATATCCCTACAGCATTGACTTTGATCCTGAAACCCAAGCAGGTCCACACGAAAAACTGACGAATTTGCGTACAGAAATGGACTGTGAAGTGCCGTTTGTCCATGTGGATTGGTTCCTTGCGAGTGCGTCGTTGCCGCCGCTCTACCACGATATTCTTGACCTTCCAGAGACGGATCGAGAGTTGGAACAACAACTGGAAGTCAATGTCACGAGAAATATAGACAGTGCGCCCGGGGTTCGCGTCTGGCGTGCGGGTTTCAACGATTCCGGCGTTTCAAATAACAATCGTGTTGTGGAACGACATACCTCTCGGTATGGTGCGTATTGGAAAAGCTACGACTTTGCGGGAAGTGTCGGCACACAGAATATCTTTACGCATCCGCTGACTTTCAGCGAAGACGGTGGTGAGGTGGTGTTCAATCTGCCGAACGGTTTACAGGCATACTATATCTCGAATGCGTCAGGTAATCGAATAGATGAGGCACCGACAATCATCGTTTCCAACCCTGCGGCGAGCAACCCAGCCGTGCGCAATGGACTCTCGTGTATGGGTTGCCACACGGAGGGGATGAAGACGTTTGAAGATGAGGTGCGTGCGGTTATCATGAAGAATCCTGATGGACCGGTGAAAGATCAAGGGTTGCGTCTGTATGTGGAGCAGTCGGTGATGGATGATCTAGTGGAGGAGGACACAGAACGTTACAGAGAAGCACTTGAAGCCACAGGCGGTGTCTTTGGTGGTATTGAACCAGTGCATCGGTTCTATGAGGCGTTTCAAGGTCCAGTAGATGCAGCGCACGCTGCCGCCTCTGTCGGTTTAGAAACGGAGACGTTCCTTCAGGAGATTCTCGATAAGCAGAGTTTACGGAACTTAGGTTTGGCAGGACTATTAGAAGATGGAAACGTGAGTCGGGATGCTTGGACTTCCAACTTTACTGAAGTGGTTTCCGCGCTGAATTCCCCGGACGACACCGTAACACGCCCTGTCGATCCGGTGACGGACCTACGTCCTGGTGATTTGGTTTCTATCCCCGACCCGAACCTGCGCGTTGCCATTGAAGAAGCACTCGGCAAAGTTCCTGGTGCTTTGTTGACGGCGGCGGATATGTCAAGATTAACACGTATTGTTGCCGATGATACTGGTATTAGCGATTTGACGGGGCTTGAGGCTGCAATAGAACTGGAACGGATAGAATTTCGTCGTAATGCGATATCCGACTTATCTCCGCTCAGAGGCTTAACCCGACTCAATAACATCAAGCTGCGGGGGAATCGGATAACCGATATATCACCGCTTGCCGGATTAATCAATGTGGATTGGTTAGGGCTTGAGGAGAACGATATAACAGATTTATCCGCGCTGAAGGGATTAATAAAATTGAACGGGATAGGGATTTCAGGTAACCCGATATCAGATGTGTCGCCACTTGCAAGCTTAATCAGTTTAGAACGGATAGACGCTTGGCGTACGCCTATCTCAGACTTTTCCTCCTTGGCAAAGTTAACAAGACTCAGATGGATAGAATTTGGCGACGACAGATCAATAGCGGCACTGCCATCTCTGAAGGGGGTAAAAAGTCTGCGACGGTTGGAAATTAACGATTGCAATATCTCAGACCTCTCTGGATTGGCGGAATTAACGCAGTTGGAATGGCTGACATTGGTTAATAACTTGATATCGGATGTAACACCGTTGGGTAACCTAACGGGTTTGGAGCATCTGAATCTTGATGCTAACGTTATCGAAGATGTATCGCCGCTTGCGAAGTTAACAAAGTTGGAAATTCTGTACCTTGAAAACAACAACATCTCGGATGTATCGCCACTTGCGGGGTTAACCAACTTGGAGCGGCTGGACCTCCGCAACAATGCAATATCTGACTTTTCACCTTTGGAAGGATTACTCCAGAAAACATTCGTCCGGACGGAGGGCAATGCAGGATCAGCCGTCGTAAGCGGTGGAAAAAAAATAGTAGGTCCGTGGTTATGGATGATTGCACCGACAGGAGAAAGGGGCGGGGCAAATGCCGCTTCTTCTGGGATAGATTTCTTGGCACAAATGAGTGGCGGTACTGTAACGGAGTCGAAGATCGCTACCAACGGAACAACTGAGGGAAGCCCTGTTGGGGACAAGGTGTGGACAATTGGTGAAATATCCGCAACAGCGGGCAATAACATTAATGACATGGTGAATGCTACTGGCTTGGGATCAGGCGATATAAATCATCATGTTGCTTATGGTTCCCTTACCTTGGATTCACCGCGGGAGCAAAAAACAATAATGCTTGTCGGAAGCGATGATGCTGTCAAGGTTTGGCTCAATGGTGATTTGGTTCACAACAATCCTGTGAACCGGGGTGCTGATAATTTCCAAGATCAGTTCCCAGTCACTCTGAAAGAGGGGACAAACATTTTGTTAGTTGCTGTTTACGAAGGAGGTGGTGGTTGGAGCGGCTTTTTCGGGTTTGAAACTGGTACGGAATATACGGCCTTATCCCCTAGCACCAGATTTTCCTTTTCCACAGCGGTGATACAGGTTAAGATTGGCGATACGTTCACCGTTCAGCTCAAAGCAGAAAATATCTCTGACTTAGCAGGATGGCAGTCTGACATTAACTTTGATCCGGCAGTGCTAAAGGTAAACAACGTCAGCGAGGGTAATTTTCTGAAGCAGGGCGGTGGACGCACCCACTTTTTGAAAGGCACGATTGATAACACAGAAGGCAGAATCACCGGTGTAGGTTCGGCGCGGACCTCCGAAGGTGGGGTTAGCGGCGAAGGCACACTACTGTCGGTTACATTCACAGCTAAAGCGAATGGAGAGAGTCGATTGTCACTACGCAAGTTTCAAGCCGGTTCAAGCCTTGGTGAGACAATTCCATCCCGTCCCCCTGATATAGTCATCACGGTCGGAGAACCGTCCATCTCAGATGTAGGTGATACCAAATTCTTTTCCCTTTCCACAGATACAACGCCTATTCGCTTTGGCGATACTTTCACCCTCCGTCTCAACGCAGAAGATGTGACTGATTTAGCAGGATGGCGAACTGATATAGCATTTGACTCGGATGTACTTGAAGCGGTTGAGGCGAACGAAGGCGATTTTCTGAAGGCGGAGGACGTATCTACCTTCTTTCTACAAGGTACAATTGATAATACTGCTGGTGAGATCACTAAGTTAAGTTCAGCAAGGTTCGGCAGTGGTGTGAGCGGCACAGGTACCCTACTACTGGTTACATTCACGGCAAAGGCTACCGGAGAAACCCGAGTGACACTTAGTAACTTCTATGCTGGCTCCAGCAGCGGTGAGGTAATCTCTACGGATGGACCTGAAATTGTTATCACTGTGGAAGATCGAAAGTATCCGGCTTGGGACGTAAATCAGGACGGTCAAGTGAACGTTCAGGATCTGGTTCTGGTGGCACAATACTTGGGAGAAGACGTGTCCGTTAGCCCGCAATCTGACGTTAACGGTGATGGAACTATTAACGTTTTAGACCTCATCGTTGTCGCACAACATTTGGGTGAGTCAACAGCGGCAGCACCTCCCAATGTTGCTGCTATGGATAGCTTGGAATTAGACCCAGCAATGGTTCAAGCATGGATAGCACAAGCAGAGGCTGAAGATGACGGATCGCTCGCTTTCCAACAAGGGATTGCGCACCTCCAACGGCTTTTAGCATCACTACTCCCAGAAAAGACGGCGTTGCTTCCGAACTATCCGAATCCGTTCAACCCGGAGACATGGATACCGTATGACCTTGCGGAGGCTGCGGATGTCACGGTGCATATCTATACTGCCGGTGGTGCCTTGGTTCGGACGTTGGTGTTAGGACATCAAGTTGCAGGCATCTATCAAACCCGTAGCCGTGCGGCGTATTGGGATGGCAAAAATGAAGTGGGAGAATCTGTGGCGAGTGGTATCTATTTCTACACACTCACTGCCGGTAATTTCACAGGGACGGGTAAGATGTTGGTAATGAAATAGATGCCCTGTCTACTTATGATGCGATTTGGGAAGTAATGTGTGCGCAAGTCTCCTGCAGTGGAACTTGAAAAGCGGTTCGCCGAGGCGCGGGACCACGCCATAGGTGCTGTGTTTTAGAAGCAGACACGGTTGTGTATCAACGGAGGCTGGAGTAGGTGAGGTCAGGGATTTCTACAAGGGATTTACCTTCTTGTAGATGTAAGAGGGCACTTTGGAAGTTCTGGAGCAAAACGTCACGCATTTGAGCATTTGATATATTTCCACAAGTCACCCAAATGACTTTGGGCGGAGGACCAAGTTGCTCTAATAATTGCACAAAGTCTTGATCTTTGGTTATCACAACTGCTTTTTCTGCGCGAGCTGCGAAGAATATCTCTTCATCACTTGCGTCTCGGAGCCCCAGCCGTTGGACAGAAAATGCTTCGACTGCAAAGGTGTCGGTAATCCATGGTGCCAAGGCGGGAGAAAGTTGCGCATCGATCCAAAACTTCATGTGGTGATTACGGGAGCGTCCATTTTATGTGCAGCAAACTGGAGGCAGGCAAGAATATCTTCGGCTTCCAAATCCGGCATTTCTTCAAGAATCTCTTTAAAAGAAAGTCCGCTCGCAAGTAAGCCCAAGACATCAGTGACTCGAATTCGCATGCCTCGGATACAGGGACGCCCACCGCATTTGCCTGGATCGAAAGTAATTCGACGTAATTGAAGTTTCTGTTCAATGGTGACAGTGAGACTGGTATCGCCAGCTTGTTTTGCAAGTTTTCCTGCGATTTGGAGATCTAACGTTGCCTCCGATATCTGACCGAGTTTGTCCTTTGTCTCTCCCCGGTTGTAGTAAGCACGCGCAAAATCTGGCTTTAGTCGAATTGCCGCGGTGTAGTCGGCGATAGCACCTTTATAGTCACCTGACTTGCTCTTCTCATTGCCCGCTATGAAGTAAGCCTCGGCAGATAACGGTTTGTATTCAGGTTTCATTTGAATGTTTCTTCCTTATGTAATCGTGACTTCAATGCGGCTATCCGCATCGGAAAGGTCAAGACATTGATCTCTGAAGTAGGAGATATCCGACTACTTACGGCGAGCATTCTCTGATGATCTCAGAATTTCAATGCTTTAGCTTTGGTAATATGTCAAGTTTAACACAAGCCGCGACAGATGTCAATTACTATTGCGGGCACCACGCCATCACGGTTCCGAAACTGGCGAATATGCTGTTTTCACCGCTCGTTAGGATGCGTGAACCTTGGACGACAACCCGTGCATCACGACTCGTGATTTTGTAACTGACGGGGGCATCTTTGGCGATCAATGGTCCACCGTTTGCGTCCTTGAGTTTATCGAGCCGATAATGCACCGAACGATGCGCTGGCACCTCAAATTCGCAGGAGACATTCTTCAGCGTAATATCCTCGTAAAGTACCTCTAAGAGACAGCAAGTATCCCTATCGGCGGTGTTGGAAATACATATAGATTCATGCGAGAAATAGCCACCACCGTGCTGTTCCCACTCCTGTTCTGCTGGTGTCAACGCCGCCATGTAACCGTCCGGAATAACCCAAACATAAGCCCCATCGCCATCTGAAGTGTAGGATTTGAGCGCATCCGCTATTGCCTCTGGGTTCTCTGCCACTTCGCCCAGTGAAATCACGAGAAATCGGGAGTATGCTTCAATCCCTTCCGCGGGAATGCTGTGTTTTAACTCTCCTCTCACATTTAGGCATAATGTGTTATCTCCCAACATCATGAGGTGGCTAACCCCTTGTGATGTGAGCCAATCGCCGAACGCATCGTTCAGGAGTGTTGTTAGGGGTTCAAGGTGTGGGATACCTGCCCCTTTGTAGTCTTGAATCGTTGCCAGTAGCGTTCCAAATGTCATAGTGTTCCTTCTTGTTACGGCACAACGGTGTGTGCCTACTACCCTACACCATCCATCGTTCACCAATACCGAGCAATGCCATCAATACCTGCAGAAGCACGCTCTCGGCATCGGTTCCAACGAATTGTCGATGCGTATCAATATAGGTGCCGTAATCGGCAGCCCACTCCCGAAAATAGGTCTGGTATTCCCAACCCTCTGCAGTGCTTTGGAAAACTGACCGATCCGGGTAGGGGAGTTTCTGTAATAGGAGTTGCTGTAATTGTTCGGATGTCGGTATCCATACGTCTCCGGTGTCTTCAGTTTCGGGACGGAGTGCTTGGATTTCAGGGTGCCGACAACTCTCTAAGTATGCTCGCGGATATTTCTGTTTCTCAGATTGATCCATAAGTTGGATTGGGGAATTAATTTCTCGTTTTTTCAGGGCAACAGTCGTATACCCGCTATGCTTATTCTTCTTCGGTTTCTGTTGTTTCTGTGGAGGCGATAGGGATATCTGGATTTAGGCGCGAGTGATGCATTGCCCAGTAGATAGCCGCTGTAATCACGCCACCAATGAGGGTTGCTATACACCATATTCCAGGACCTACGATAATCAAGCCGCGTGTGCGATCTAACCGGGTTGCGTCTCGGTAGACCGCTACAGCAAAGACGATATGCACCAGGATTGCCAAAACTGCGCCCACAATACTCCAGAGCACAGTTATTTGACCTAATGCTGCTAAAAAACCGGAATCTAAATCTGTGATGTTAAATTTCATTTTCGTATCCTCGGTGTTGATTTAACGAGTATTATACGGTCTGAATACTTAATTGTCAATATCTCTTGGTCCGGGTTTTAGGGTCATTTAGTTTTCCGAAATTTTAGATTTTCGGTTTCAGATTCTCCGCTGTAGGAGCGACCTCCCGGTCGCGACTTTTCGCCTCAATTGGACAAAAAGCCTAAAACTAAATAGCCCTAGTCCGGATTTCAGAGATGTTTCAGTTTTCGGTTACCAGCAGTCATCGATTTCCATCAGCGGCGTAAAATTTCATAGTAGACACGGCAGAAATCATCAGCAAAAACCACTCAAAACCCACCCATGCCAAGGGTTTATAGCATTTTTTCTGACTTATCACTTTCCCATTTTACTATGATGAAATGTACCACTCTTTTTTCTCTCTATAAACGCTGATCGATAAGGGCAATTTCAATTGAGAAGGATCTCTAATCCTGCAAATCCTTTAATCCTTGAGCAATATCGCGCTTGACTTAAAATCGAAAATCTGCTACACTATCGGGAAAATTACGGAAATGGAGTCCCGAACACGTGAATTCCCCCAAACGTCCAAATCAAGACGCACTTTATCAAGCACTCAATACCTACCGCGATGCCATGCGCCCCTTTATTCTCAGAAACCTGAAAACGGTGCAAGACTTATCACCAGAAGACCGCTTTCAAAACGAAGCAGATGTAGATATTGGTGATTTCCCACACCTCTTCAGAAGATACTGGCGCGATGCCTTTGAACAATGCTTTGACCTTGATCGGGATGTGCGTAGTGCCGTAGGGGTCATAACCGAAGCACGAAATAAAGTTGCGCACCCGCAAACAGAAGACTTCGCCTCCGAGTATGCTCTCTCAAGGCTCCATGAAATTGCGGACATGCTCGGACAAATAAACGCCCCAGAACAGAAGCGAGAAGTTGAAGCCATCCGTGACAAGTTGCTAACCAACGCAGCACCAAGTCCAGAGGCAAAACCGACACTGCCACGTAGAAAGGCAGCTGACCTAACACCGTGGCGTGATGTTATACGTCCTAACACCGATGTTATTGAAGGCACTTTCCGAAAATCGGAATTCGCTGCAGATCTCCAAGAGGTCTTTGAAAGAAAAGCAAAAACGCCAGAATATGGCGAAACCGATATCTTTTTCAACCAAACATACATTACCCTTGGACTCAAGGACTTGTTAGTCAATACCTTGAAACGGCTTGGCGGCAAAGGTGGTAATCCAGTTATCCAACTCAAAACTGGCTTCGGGGGTGGTAAGACGCATAGCCTTATTGCTCTCTATCACCTCGTTACTGGGATTAACATCCTGAGAGAACTTCCAGCAGAGGGTGAGTACGATCGGCTGCGTAAAGAAATTGACAACATCCTAGAAGAAGCAGAATGGGATCATGAACTTCCAGTTAATGCCAAGGTCTCTGTTCTTGTTGGGACCTATCTGTCCACTACTGATGCAGATGAAACCAAACAGGGAAACCCACTCAATACGCTCTGGGGTATGATGGCAGATCAACTCGGCGGGCAAGATGCCTATAACATCATTGGTAAAGCCGCAAGAGAAGGAAGTGCTCCGGGCGGAAATCAGTTGGACGAACTCTTTGAACGCGTCGGTCCTTCTATCATCTTAATAGACGAACTCGTCGCTTATGTCCGTAATGTTCAAGGTGTTACACGAGAAAGCATCTACACCTTCTTTCAGGCAGTTACAGAGTCCGTAAACAGATCTAAGAATATTACGCTTGTTGCGACGTTACCAGAGGGACAAATACAAGCAGGTGGACAAGGTGGCATGAGCGTTCTTGATACCCTTGAGGCGATCCTCGAAAGAGTTGACGCTGTCTCTATTCCTTTAGAAGTTGACAATGCATTTGAGGTCGTGCGTAGGCGATTGTTCAGTAGCATGACTGAGGACGACGAGACGGAACGCGACCTAACCTGTGAAGCATTCCGAAAGATGTACCAGAACTCGCGCAGCGAATTCCCCGACGATGCAAGCGATCAACGCTACTTACAGCGGATGAAGGACTGCTATCCGATCCATCCTGAGATATTCGATCGCCTTTTCCAAGACTGGGCAGTAATCCCTGGATTTCAGCGCACCCGCGGTGTGCTGCGAATGATGGCAACCTGCATCTCACGCCTCTACCAAGAACAAGATCCTTCTTTATTAATAATGCCAGCGAATCTCACGCTTGATGATCCTGCACTCGCTGATGAATTCACAAGGCTGCTTGCAAGGGCAGGTGGAAATTGGGATCCCGTCGTAAAAGAGATAGACAGTTACGGTTCCCGTACTGACCAAATTGATAAGAAGTCACAAAGTTTCATTGAGGTGGGCAGCGCGGCGCGACGCATCGCCCGCACCGTATTCCTTGGTAGTGCAACGGGGCGCGCGGTCAAAGGTATCACAAATCGACAGATCCATCTTGGAGTAGTTGAACCCGGACAAGGAGTTTCTGTTTACAACGATGCTCTCAGCAGAATGACCGGTAACCTCTACTTTTTGTACAATCTTGACGATAGATACTACTTCCACACTCAAGAGAACCTCAACAAAGTTGTTATAGATCGCGCTGCAGAGTACACCGAAGAAGATATACACGGTGAGATTATCTCGCGGTTAGAAAGGGCAATCGGACGCGATCCGAGTGTGCAGGTCTGCCCCACATCTCTAAGCCTCGTAAAGGACTCTGAGACTACTCAGTACGTCATTCTCCCCCCACAGGTATCACTTCCAAGCAGAGAAAAAGAGGAAGACACTGCGCTTGCCACAACACTTAACATTCTCACATACAGCGCGGATGATGAGCGACAGCGCACCTTCAGGAATACACTTCTCTTCATCACAGCACGGCGAGACGATATCCGGGACCTCAAAAATCTTGTGAGAAACTACCTTGCATGGAATTCTATCATGAACGGAGATGAACTCCACAGTGCGCTTGGTAACCTTGAAGGTGATAGGTTGGATCAGACGAAGGGAAACCTCGAATCCGCTGAAAATACTGCAACTGACACACTTTTCAAAGCATATCGGTGGGCAATTGCCCCCATCCAAGCGGACCCGCGAAAGAACGTCTACGATTTTTCTATTGCTGAGACAAAACCTGAGGATGGCAAAATCGTCCAACGCCTCCGTAACAAATTCATTGATGACGATGCAATTGTCACAAACATAGCACCTGAAATTTTCGCTGCAAAATTGCAGCAATACGTCTGGAGTAGCGATGCCTACCAAGATCACATTGAAATAGACCGACTCTGGGAACTCATGGCACAAAACGTCTATATGCCACGTCTGAAAGACCGGGATGTTTTGGCAACGTGCATCAGCGATGGAATTATTGCAGGAACGTTTGGATATGCCCGCGCTTATGAGAATAGTGATTACCGCGACTTCCGTTTTGAAGAACAGATCGACGGACTCCGAATACCCAAAGGCACCACCGCTGTACTGATAAACCCAGAATTCGCAAAACTACTCAAGGAAGAAAAAGAAAAACAGAAGAAAGCGGAGGGTTCCAAACCAGATTCAGAGCGTGATAAAAAACCGGACACCGATCAAGACGGTGTTATCGTTGAACCACCGAAGCCAAAGGGACCCACACACGTTGTTGTCACCAAAACTTTGCAGTTAGAACTACCCTTCACCGAAGATATTGACATCATCCAAGATGAGATCGCCCGGACACTGCAGGCTGATGGCGGGACAGTGAAAATCGAAATTACCGTCATCGCTAATAAATCAGACGGATTCTCGGAAAACACCACCCGCGCCGTCAAATCAAACAGCGATCACCTCAATGCCGAATTCAAAAGCGATTAATCCGTAGATCAGGTTGAACCCAACGCTTCTACACTTTCGCCTTGACATTTTCCAACCATCGCGTCTATAATACCTTTATCAGGTTTTCCGAGACTAAAACCTCGCTTTTCAAAGCGGGGATACAGTCTCGCTCTGGTTAATTAGACCAAACCTTTGTAGAAAAAGATTTGACATTTAGTCTAAAATGTAGTATGATGATAGTATCAAGTTGGCAGACATAATGAGCGTAATCGCAAGGTTACGTGTCGGTTTCCTACCGACTCATTAGGGG
>JAKZUG010000625.1:0-12198 GCA_047516705.1 Candidatus Poribacteria bacterium
TCTGAAAACCTATACCGAAAAAATGTCGATAAAGTCAGTTCTTATCAGTGTTTACAACACTTTTGAAGAGACAATCACTTTTGCACTTTACTCTGAATACTCTGAAATTTTCAGAGATGACATTGTATTGAACCCGCGTTATAATTGAGGGTAGTTCATTATTCTTAGATTTTTTGTACCGTAAACTGTTAGTTTGCGGGTTGGCAGCCAATCTAACAAATTGTGGGACAAAGGATATGCCATCGCGCAACCTTTATGAACCGAGGCACTGATGGAAACCCCCGCAGTTGTGATGATTTATGAACCCCTCAATTCGGAGACATTATGTCTGAACGTTCCGCAGTACAGGAGCCGATGCTCAAATACGCCGGTGAAATCAGTTGGCAGTCTATTTCTCCATCAGAAGCCATGCAGATGCGTGGTGGTAATACCGCCGCGCGCTATTTTACCGAAGTGCTGAAAGCACAACTGTTGAAACTCAACAAGGGGGTCGTAGGCGACTCAAATTGCGCCGACGTTATGCGGAAACTTAGCCAGCTTCATGCGACCCTTGCGGGAAATCAGGAAGCATTTTTATGGATGCGTGGTGAAAAGTCAACTTTCGTGCCGAGTGAGAAACGCGAGCGCAACGTCACCCTGATTGATTTCGAGAACCTTGACAATAACCTGTTTCATGTTACCGATGAATGGTGGCAGCAAGGCACACCCACCGAAATCGTGCCGATGTGGTGTTTCTGATTAACGGCATCCCGGTTGCAATTGTCGAGACGAAATCTGCCGACAAACGGGACGGACTGGCACTCGGTGTTGAACAAATTCGTCGTTACCATGACGAAACACCAGAGATGTTCACCACGGCACAACTCTTTGGTGTGACGCAACTGCTGGACTTCTTCTACGGCGTGACATGGAACACTAACCGCAAAAACATCTTCAATTGGAAAACGGATGAACCCACCAACTACGAACAGAAGGTAAAGACGTTTTTCGACCGCGAACGTTTTCTGCAAGTGCTGCAGCAGTCCATCATCTTCCAGAGCAGGGACGACCAACTCACTAAGATCGTGTTGCGTCAACACCAGACGCGGGCAGTGGAGAAGGTGATTGAACGGGTTAACGATCCGAACAAAAGGCGCGGGCTTGTCTGGCATACGCAGGGCAGTGGCAAAACCCTCACCATGATAACGATTGCGGCACGACTCCTACGCGGTGGAGAACAAACGGAAAAACCCACCGTGCTGATGGTCGTTGACCGCAATGAATTGGAAAGCCAACTCTTTAGCAACATCACCGGTTACGGCATCACAACGCCTAAGGTTGCACAGAGCAAAGACCACTTGGAAGAAATTTTGGCATCCGATTATCGCGGTTTGGTCGTATCAATGATTCATAAGTTTGACAAGAGACCGGCGAACCTTAACAACCGCGAGCGTGTGATAATTCTAATTGACGAAGCGCACCGCACCACCGGTGGTAATTTTGGGAATTACCTGATGGCTGCCCTGCCGAATGCAACCTATATCGGATTCACCGGCACCCCAATTGACAGTCTATCTAAAGGCGAGGGAACATTTAAGGTGTTCGGCAAAGACGATGCGCAGGGGTATCTCGATAAATACGCAATCGCCGAATCCATTGAAGATGGCACAACTGTGCCGTTGAATTATGCGCTTGCCCCATCCGGTTTACAAGTCAATCGAGAGATATTGGAGCGGGAATTTTTAGACCTTGCAGATGCGGAAGGCGTTAGCGACCTCGATGAACTGAACGCAATCCTTGATCGGGCGGTCGATCTGAAAGCAATGATGAAAGCACCTGACAGGATAGAGAAAATTGCCAAGTTTGTTGCTGAACACTTTCAAGAGACTGTAGAACCGATGGGATTCAAAGCGTTTCTGGTCGGTGTGGATCGCGAGGCATGTGCACGTTACAAGCAGGCACTGGATAACTATCTACCATCGGAGTATTCGGAGGTCGTCTATTCTGAGAACAATCAAGACCCTGATTTTATGAAAGCGTATCACCGCTCTGCTGAAGAAGAAAAGGAAACCCGCAAAAAATTCATCAACAAAAATGAACAGCCGAAGATCTTGATTGTAACCCAGAAGTTGTTGACGGGTTTCGATGCACCGATCCTTTACTGCATGTACCTCGATAAACCGATGCGCGACCATGTTTTATTACAAGCAATTGCACGAGTCAACCGACCTTATGAGGACGCAGATGGACTGGTGAAACCCGCTGGATTTGTGTTAGATTTTGTCGGCATCTTTGAGAATATGAAAAAGGCACTCGCCTTTGATTCAGACGAGGTAGAGAGTGTCATTCAGAATATTGACGTACTCAAGGAGGCTTTTGCGAGGCTGATGCGCGAAGATGCGCAGCAATATCTGCCCTTTGCCAGAGGTTCGGACGATAAAGCGAAAGAACACGCAATAGAGCATTTTGAGGATAAGGAGGTTCGGGAGGGATTTTTCACGTTCTTCAAACAGGTGCAGAACCTCTATAATATCTTGTCGCCTGATGCCTTCTTACACGATTTCATAGAAGATTATCAGGCACTTGCATCCCTGTATGGGTTGACTCGTAATGCTTATGCTGAGCATCTTTACGTTGATAAGGAGTTGACCGCTAAGACGCGATCACTATTACAAACGCATACGGAGGGCAATCTGTTTGAATTACCCGATGCTGTTTATGAATTGAACGAAACCACCTTGAAGGAAATAGCGGAGAGCGATGCATACGATACTGTTAAGGTAATCAATTTACGGAAAGCACTGCGTCAGGTAGTAACGAACGAAGGCGAATCAAGACCGTTTCTAATTCCGATTGGCGAACGTGCAGAAGCAGCCGCAGAGGCTTATGAAAATCACCAACTCTCGACACAAGAAGCATTAGCCGAGTTTATGAGATCAGCGGAGGAATATGCTCGCGCCGCAAGAGAAAGCCAACGACTGGACATGGATGAAAACACTTTTGCAGTCTATACGGTTCTCAGGAACGTTATAGAAGATGTTAACCCAGAACAGGCGCGAGCCGTTGATCAAGTCTTTGCACAATTTCCTGACTATCGGTGGGATGACCATCAACAAAGCCAGTTACGGACGATGCTCTACCGCACATTGAAACCTACGGTGGGTATGGAAAACCTAATCGAAACGACAAACAAATTGTTGAGGTTGGAACGGGTATGAACGCCAATAGAGCGGATTTGAAAGGGGCAGTACAGCAGTGGGCAGACCGTATCGGTGTCAAGGTGCGGGAGGTGCATCTGCGTAGCATGCAGCGGAAGTGGGCATCTATCTCAACGAATGGCAGGTTGACGCTCAACACTGACCTGCTCAATCTACCGGAAGCGTTAACAGAATTCGTTATTGTCCATGAATTGGTGCATCTGCTTGTCCCGAATCACGGTAAGTTGTTTAAGGGGTATATGTCTGCGTATCTTCCGGATTGGGAGGAGAGGCAGAATCGTTTGAGATCGCTTTGAAAAATGAGATTTTGTTTTCATGCTATTATACACCTGTCGCCCCGCTGGGGCTTTGTTTTTTGGTGGCACGCGTTTCTATACACCTGCCGTTCCGCTGGAACTCAAGAATGACAAAAAGTAACACCGCTATTATATCGCTCCCGTCCCTACGAGACTCAAGAAGTATGTTCGTGTTGAGGTATTTGAAAATGATCGGTACGGTTGGATGAGCGGGTTTGGACAAGGCGAGGTTGGAAACCTCGCCAGCGAAGAAGAGAGAAGGCAAAGTGCTCGCTGGGAATCCGGCGCGGTTACAAACCGCGCCTACTTTGTGTGGTTAACCACTGACTGCTATCCCCAGAACTATTCAGTTTTCGGTTTTTCGTCAATTTTATCGGAGCAGTCGCGATTCGGAGATCGCTCCTACACGAGGTTCTGGAAAATCCGAATATTGATCCTGTGGGACAACTGAATGACTCTGCTGCTATCCGATATTTCCCTTGTATTCTTATCCTGTTTCTGATAGAATTGCCTTTAAAGTCCACCTATAGGTGAAACATAAAGGATGGAAACGCATGGCACTTCCAAATATGACACGGATTCGGCAGCGGTTTGAGGCACCCGTTCTCACTGACCTCCCCGCAGCGATTCACGCAGAATTAGATCGGATCAACGCGTCCGTTATTGTCAAACCCGGCGAGACTGTCGCCGTTACCGCTGGCAGTCGCGGCGTTGCAAATGTTGACATAGCCGTCAAGGCAACTATCGATTATCTTAAAGCACTCGGTGCGAAACCATTTGTTGTTCCAGCAATGGGGAGCCACGGTGGTGCGACTGCTGAAGGACAGCGGAGCGTACTGGAGCATTACGGCATCACCGAAGAGACCATGGGCGCACCAGTGAAGGCGACAATGGAAGTTGTGGAGCTCGGCAAAACAGCATCCGGTTTGCCAGTTTTCTTGGATCGGTATGCCGCCGAGGCGGACCACGTTGTCCCACTCAACCGCATTAAAGCACACACAGACTTCAACGGCTCTATTGAAAGCGGCTTGATGAAGATGATGGTGATTGGGCTCGGTAAACAGCAGGGTGCGAACCTCTATCACCGCGCATTCTTCCAGTACGGCTTTGAACAGGTTATCACCACTGTCGGCGGTTTGATTCTCGACACCGGAAAAATTGCTTTCGGCATCGGACTGATTGAGAACGCGCACGAAGATACCGCGAAAGCGGTAGCCATGCCTGCGGCACAACTCCTTCAGACCGAACGCGAACTGCTCGTCGAGGCGAAATCGCTGATGGGACGACTCCCCTTCGATGAACTCGACCTACTCATCATAGACTGGACAGGCAAAAACATCAGCGGCACCGGTATGGACACGAACATTATTGGTAGGATGATGCAGAACTTTGAACCTGAACCCGCAAAACCCGCGATCCTCCGTATATTTGTCCGGGACATCACCGAAGAGAGCGACGGCAACGCTACCGGTATCGGACTCGCCGATTTCACCACGACACGCCTTGTGGATAAGATTGACCGACACGCTACCTATATGAACGGTATCACTGCCCTCGGACCGCAGAAGTCGAAAATCCCGTTCTACTACGATACCGACCGCGAAGCGATTGAAGTGGCACTTGACACGATCGGCCTCACGGAACCGGAAGATGCACGGGTTATGCGTATTAAAAGCACGTTGAGATTGACGGAATTGGACATTTCTGAGGTGCTGCTTGAAGATGCAAAATTGCATTCGAGGTTAGCGGTTATTGGTGAAACGCAGCCGCTCCCATTTGATGCTGCGGGTAATCTGCTGCCGTTTTAAGGATACATTTCTATACACCTGTCGCCCCTCTGGAAATGAAGGCTGTCATGCGGTCGCGAGCACAACTCGCTCCTACAGAAGAGGTTTGTCTGAATCTGGGAAAACATAGATTTCAAGTCATGGGATCGCGAGCACAGCTCGCTCCTACAGAAGAGGCAACAATCGCGTCAAAAGCGGTCACACCCATAGCGAATCGCGAGCACAGCTCGCTCCTACAGAAGAGTTATGGGATCGCGAGCACAGCTCGCTCCTACAGAAGAGTTATGGGATCGCGAGCACAGCTCGCTCCTACAATGTGTGAAGGGTTTGCGAGAATAAAAGATGCGGAAACTTAAGATTATCCTTGAGATGATCAAATTTGAACACACCATCTTCGCGCTCCCGTTTGCAGTTATGAGTGCCTTTATCGCATCGGATGGATTTCCTGCGCTGCCAAAACTTGGCTGGATTCTCGTAGCAATGGTAGGGGCGCGGAGCTGCGCTATGGCTTTCAACCGACTCGCAGATGCTGAAATTGATAGTAAAAACCCACGCACCGCCATGCGTGCGATCCCAGCAGGCTTAATTAAAAAAGGCGCGGTATGGAGTTTCACCATCATCTCTGCTGGACTACTGGTTTTTGCGGCGTGGCGGTTGAATCCGCTCGCCTTTGCCTTATCACCCGTCGCCCTTGCTGTGGTTATGGGCTATTCCTATACCAAACGTTTCACTGCATTCTCTCACTTTTGGCTCGGACTCGCGCTCTCCATTTCACCTGTCGGTGCGTGGATTGCCATCAAGGGCAGCTTCGCGTTGCCACCGATAGTTCTGTGTCTCGTCGTGCTGCTGTGGACAGCCGGGTTTGACATCATCTATGCCTGTCAAGATGTCAACTTTGATAGGAAGCACGGGCTGCACTCCATCCCCGCGAAAATCGGGATCCGGTGGGCGTTATGGCTCTCGTCTACTTTGCATGTTATTGCCGTGCTGCTCCTTCTCGGCATCCCGCGCCTTGTCGAATTGGGACTTTTCTATTATATCGGTGTCGGGATCGTCGTGCTGATCTTTATCTATGAACACGCCATCGTCAAACCGACGGATCTGTCTCGTGTCAACCTTGCTTTCTTCACACTGAACGGCATGGTTAGCCTTGTCTTGATGTCACTCTCAATTGCGGATATCCTATTGTAACGTAAGTTCGACTTAAGCACATAGTTGGATTGTTGGGTTTCACTATATCTATCTTCTTGAATAGTTCATCGAAAATCAAAATTTTTGTATAACTGAGGGTCCATAGTCTTTTACCGCTCTACCCAACCTACGATTACTTGGATTTTATTATCGAACTCACGTTATTGTAGATATTGAATCCCGGAGAAAAGGATACAATGAAACTTTCACTTTCCGTACGCGTCGCAGAAACAGCATCCAAAAGAGATGCTACGCATACCTTCGTACAACTGACTGAACTCGCTGCAGGACTCGGCTACGAAGCGGTCTGTATGCGTGCCTCCCAAGTTGGCATCCACTCGCCTTTAGAGCAGATTACCGCCGCGCGGAAACAGGCAGCATCACTCAATTTAAAAGTCTCCATGGTCACCGGCGACTTTCCGGTGCCACTTAACAACGAGCAAGGACCGGATGGACTTCGTAATATCACCCCCTATCTCGATCTAACGGAACTGCTTGGCGCAGATCTCATCCGTATTGCGATGAAAGTTGAGGCAGACATCCCTTGGGCACAACGTGCCTCCGACGAAGCCGCAGAGCGCGGTATCCATCTCGCGCATCAATCGCATACACAGAGTCTATTTGAGACAGTAGAGGGATCGGTTGATGTGCTGAAACGCGTCGGCAGAAAGAATTTCGGGATTATCTATGAACCCGCCAATCTCGACCTCTGTGCACAAGATTATGGTGTTGAGACGCTCAAGCGATTTTCGCCGTATCTCCTCAACGTCTATCTTCAGAACCATATCCGCCGACCAGATGGGAAGACGCGACTTCTGACGTGGATTCAGGGTGAAGTCCCGCATGATCCCATCCGCTTACAAGACGAAGGCGGTATTGATTTTCCGCTGGTATTTGAAGGGCTGGCGGCAATCGGTTACGACGGTTATGTAACCGTGCATCAGGCGTTCCGAGAAATCATGGAACCAGAAGACGCAGCGGAACAGAGTTACGTTTATCTGAAACCGTTTTGTGGGTAAAACAATAATATGAATAAACAACAACCCAATATCCTGATTATTACAACTGATCAGCAACGAACAGATAGTCTGAGCTGCTACGGATCGACGTTCACCGATACGCCGTATCTCGATAGATTTGCCTCTGAAGGTGTCTGTTTCGAGCGGGCATATTGTGCGAATCCGGTATGTACCCCTGCCCGCGCCTCAATCTTTTCTGGACGGTATGTGAGCCGTCATGGCGCGTGGAACGTTGGTATGAACGTCCCCGAAGACGAAACCATGCTCTCGCACCGACTTGCTGAGGTTGGGTATCGCACGCACTATATCGGCAAAGCACACTTCCAACCCTTCGGCGCATCCGCGGAACAGTCGATCGAAACTTTCAGGGATACGACGCGCTACCCGGATTTCCAAGGTCCCTACTACGGATTTGAGACAATTGAATTGGCATTGGGACACGCGACTTATGGCATCGCGGGACATTACGGCGAATGGGTCCGCTCTCAAGTGTCTGAGGAGACTTTCAACCGTTACAGTAAGGCGACACGCCTCGGCGAGAGAGGGTTCGGTGGCGAGGCTTATGACTGGGATATACCACTGAAATACCATAATAGCGTATGGACAGCGGATCGGACAATAGATTTTCTGTCAAACGGTGATACCAATCACCCCTTCCTGTTGGCAGTCGGCTTCCAAGACCCACACCATCCCCACTGTGTTCCGACTGAATTTGAGGCGCGCGTTGATCCGGCACAAGTGCCGCTTCCCGATTTTGTTGAAGGCGAGTTAGACGACAAACCGCCGCATTTCTTGGAGGCGCGATGCGGGCAGCTTGAAAAGTCGGAGATACGTGGCACGTACGCTATCGCAGGACAGGGTGGCGGTGCTGATTTCAGCAAAGTGTCAGAAGATGATGCACGCCTTGGTCGGGCATATTATTACAATATGGTGAAAATTATCGATCAGCAGATGGGACGGATTCTGGAGTGTCTGGATACGTGTGGGTTGGCAGAAAACACGTTAGTGCTCTTTACGACTGACCACGGTGAACTGCTCGGCGACCACGGACTCTGGATGAAGGGACCCTTTCATTACGAGCAACTTGTCCGCGTACCGACGTTGATGCGGTTTCCTGCGGCTATCCCCGCCGGACAACGCACACAAACACTGTTCAGCCATGTTGATATTGTGCCGACAGTTCTGTCTGCGATTGGCCTGCCGATCCCGGCAGATACAGACGGCGTAGACGCGATGCCAATGCTTACCGGAGAGACAGTGTCTGCCCGCGATTCAGTGTTAGTTGAGTGTGTGGACGATCCGCGCGGCTTGCGGCTCAAAACGATTGTAACCGATACGCGGAAATTGACATGGTATTGTGGACACGCGTATGGTGAACTCTACGATCTGGAAAAGGACCCGGGTGAAAGAGTTAATCAGTGGGATAATGCTATGTACGCAGACGATAAGGCATCTCTCATGAGCCGCATTCTTGAGACAATGGAGCCTTTAGAAAAGCGGGTTGAGCGGCTGTCATACGCGTGAAATGAGATTGCTAATTATAAGACGGTGGTTCATAAATTATTGCAACTGCAATGGTAGTCATCAATACCTCAGTTTATAAGCGTCATACGATGCAATCCCCTTTGTAGCACAATCTGTTAGATTGTGGTCTTTGTGTTGCGTAATCTATCGGATTGCATCTGGCAGCCGCAAACTAACAGTTTGCGGTACAAAAACGCTGTGAATAATGAACGACCCTCAATTAAAGGCAAAGATTGGTTCGCGAATAACCTCTTTTAGTTCCGCAATATATTCCTCAGCAAGTGCTCGATTCGCCTTGAGTGTCAGTTGGATTGCTTCATGAAGATTTGCTCGGGTTTCCTCAAGCGTTTTCCCTTGCGTATTTGCGCCGGGTAACTCTTCCATAAATCCAATATAACCTTCTGGCACTTTCTTGAAAACAGCGTTGAATTGCATCTAAAACTCCTTTTGAATTTTCATTAGTACCTGTTGAGATGCCGAAAGGACTATACACCTGTCGCCCCGCTGGGGCTTAGTCGTGTGTGTTCAACACGATGTTACATACTTGTCGCCCCGCTGAGGCTTAGTCGTGTGTGTTCAACACGATGCTATACACCTGTCGCCCCGCTGAGGCTTAGATGTGCGTTCCAAAATCGGGGTTACAAACCCCTCCCACAAGAGAAAGGGAATGATTAATGTCAAAAACTTCACACACCCTAAAGATGCCGCCTCTACAGGACTCAAGCGTAGGGGGATAAAACGTCTCTCTATAAACATGCCGCCCTTACAGGGCTTGCGGCTTTGCTCGGAAATGCTGCTATAAACATGCTGAAGAAATACCCAAGCAAATAAACCCTCTGGGACTAAAGAGGGGTTCTGGCGTGTATAAAGTTTGTGTTTAGGTGCCGGCGCGGTTCCAAACCGCACCATAGGTGTCAATTTAGGGTTTTTGATAGCGTTTTAGCAACTATAGATATAAACATGCCGCCCTTACAGGGCTTGCGGCTTTGCTCGGAAATACTGCTATAAACATGCTGAAGAAATACCCAAGCAAATAAACCCTACGGGACTAAAGAGGGGTTCTGGCGTGTATAAAGTTTGTGTTTAGGTGCCGGCGCCCCTTCCCTGTAACGGGTGGGGACCCCGGTTACAAACCGCGCCTACCGGACCTAAGGAATGAGACTATTACTTTTTCTTAAATTGATACGTATGATGCGGTTAGGAATGCAGATCGCATTTGGGCGCGTACGCCGCAAAACCGCACCTACCGAATATGGTGATACTACGGAGGTGAAATGTAGTCCGCTCTGTTTTTATACTTGCTTTTAAAGAAAAGATTGGGTATCATTTAGACAGAAGAAATTGATTGTGTTCAACCTTGCTTCGTCTACGTCATATCCTACGCCAAAGCAGTGGGAACAAAATATTGGGGGCATCCAGATGGAGCCTATGCTATCCATTGTGATTCCGATTTACAACGAGATTGCAAGTCTAAAAGAGCTTTTGCAACAGGTTGCTGATGTTGAAATCGGTATGAAAAAAGAATTAATTCTCGTTGACGATTTTTCAACAGATGGCACACGTGATATTTTAAAAGAAATTGAAGATATCCAAGAAAACTCAGACGACATAAGCAGATACCTCGCGACAACCGAGATGCCGATAAATGAGAACACTGAAAACACAGACAAAATTTCTGTAAAGATCTTCTATCACGATGTGAATAAGGGCAAAGGGGCAACACTCCGTACCGGTTTCCAACATATCACTGGTGAGATTACCCTCATCCAAGATGCCGACCTGGAATATGACCCAAAGGACTATCCTCAATTGCTGGAGCCTATATTAAATGGCGAAGCCGATGTGGTATATGGTTCTCGGTTTATGGAGGGCAAGCAGACAGGGTTGATGCGGAGTTATCTCGCGAATCAATTTCTCACGACCCTCGCGAATATCGTCAACGGTACAAACCTTACCGACATGGAAACCTGCTACAAGGTAATGCGGACATCAATTTTAAGGGAGATCTCGCTCTACTCGGATAGGTTCGGTTTTGAACCGGAAATTACAGCGAAACTTGCCAAGCGAAAGTGCAGAATTGTTGAGGTACCTATCTCCTATCGCGGCAGAGACTATCACGAAGGGAAAACCGTTAGTTGGAAAGATGGTATTGCCGCAATCTTCCACATTCTCCGCTTCCGATTCTTCTCGTAGAAGATTATATACACTCTAAAAATATGCCAAATTTGCAGGATTTGCTTAAAAAGGTAGATGCCATTCTGGAGTCAACTGATGCAGTAGAACCGGCACAAGACTGCGAGCCCCCGCCAGATTCCCTTCTGGAAACACTCGATACCTATTTCGGTTATACGTTCTTCCGTAAGGGACAACGTGAGATTGTTGAGGCGATTTTAGATGGCGAAAACGTGTTTGCTGTATTCCCAACTGGACACGGAAAATCGCTGTGTTATCAACTCCCGGCACTGATGCTTGAAAGCATCACAGTCGTAATCTCCCCACTCATCTCGTTAATGAAGGACCAAGTCGATGCTTTACGCGAACAAGGCATCGATGCAGTTTCCCTAATAAACAGCACACAGACGTGGGAAGAATATCAGAATGAATTGGCACGTCTGCGGCGAAACGAGATAAAACTACTCTACGTCTCTCCAGAACGCCTGCGGAGCCGACGGTTTTTGGACATTCTGAATGCGTTCCCTATCTCACTATTCGTTATAGATGAAGCACACTGTATCTCACAATGGGGGCGCGATTTCCGTCCCGCCTACCTGTCGCTCAGAGACATAATTGACGTACTTCAACCGCGTGTCATCGCACTTTTCACAGCAACAGCTCCTCCAGAGATCCAAGAAGACATTCTCAGTGTGCTAAATATACCGACACCGCTTGTTCTCACGCAGGGGATTGAGCGCCCCAACCTGAAACTGAGCGTCCAACACAATGAGAACGACGATGAAAAGTATCTACAACTCGAAAAGTTCCTCAGCGAGCAGGCTATGAACCTTTCAACCGCAAACGCTGGATCCCCAGAAACCCGTCTGAAAAATGGGATTATCTATGCTGGACGGCGACGCGAAACCGAAGAGATTGCGGATTTTCTTCAAAGGCGTGGGTTTCGAGCAGGCTTTTACCACGCTGGACTTGAACCGCACGAACGCACGCGTGTGCAAGAAGCCTTTTTCGA
>JAKZUG010000626.1:0-5693 GCA_047516705.1 Candidatus Poribacteria bacterium
GGATTACAACAATAAGAGCCACCTACTTCGCCAGATAAAACGCAGAGATAACCCTTTTGAATCGCCACATAACGAGCCTCGCAATGCTCTGCATACCCAGAGCAGCCCTACGGTTGCGACGGCATAGGGCATTCTCACGCATCTCGTATGCTAACAAACCATGCCTATAGACCAAAACCATCTTACCAGCGATACGAAGAAACAGAGTGTGCTTACTCACAAAGACCAACTCTCCACGCAACACATGACCTCTTCTCATCAAAAGACGCACCCGACGACCTGTATACTGACGCAGTTGTTCATCGCTAACCACCAACGGACGATCCTTTATCCTTTTCGGTGTCCGTAGATCCTCATCCATGATCTCTTTCTATGTGAGATTTTCTGTGCCTACGGCTGTGTCACGAGGCGATGCCACATTACTTTCCTTGACAGGAAGCACGAGATCCTATATAATGCCCTCCAACGCAAAAAGCGCGGCATAGTACCACGCTTTTACGACCTCATCTTTTGTGTTTGCCCGACGCAAAATCCGAAAGGTAACTCTATGATAACTCATACGGATAAAAATGTCAAAAACAATATTTCCGTCTCCCGTCTTCCCGCACACAACATTCATCACTATACCACCTACCCAATAGATGTTATCTTCAAAGAGATCGCATCGGGTGCAGCGACGATTCCCAACACCCATGAACGCATCAAAGATAAGACGCTGCGGGGTATTACAGAATATGCCCGCAAGGTTCTTAGTCTTAATAATCTGGCATCCGAGGAAGCCTATCAACTCATCAAGATAGGTATGCCTGCATTCACTGTGGCGGGTATCCTATCATCTAAAGGGCACATCGAAACATTTTCAGGGTTGGCGGATCTGGATTTCGATGAGGTTGACGATCCTGATTCTGCCATCGTTCTCGCCGCAGAGAACCCGCATACACTCGCGGCTTTTAGAACACTGCGGGGTAACCGTATAAAAGTTATCTTCCGACTCGCTCCAAATGCGTCCGACACCGAGATGTCTCTGAATGCTGAGACCTATAAAGATGCTTGGATGTCCGGTGTTTTAGCATACGAAGAAATCGGGCTACCTGACCCCACTGGGAATAGTTCCACCGCCCTTACTGCGCTCGTTTACGATCCCCGCATATACCTCAATCTTGATGCGTTACCGCTACCATGGAGTATTGACGAGGAGACTTTCAAAGCCTACTTCCCAGAATCCGCTACCCAAACCCAAACCAGCGCGCTCAGAGAGTTGCCTCTTGAATATCAGGATGCTATCCTTGAAATGGAATGGAATGAGAAGAGGTGGGGTAAAACCAAATTGCCGTGCATCTTCAAAGAACATGAACACGATGGATGGGAGCTGAGAACAAATGCGATGGGGGTGAGGCGAAACGCTGAAAATGATTACACCCTTTCCTGTCGAAAATGCGATCAGTCTCGGCGATACACAGATCGTCAGCAAGAAATCCTTTCAATTCAAGAGATGCTCGCCATGGAGGACGAGGCGACGCGTCGTAGCATCGAAAATGCACCGCCAATTGAAGCCCGTGAAACGCCATCATTCCCCTATTTTTCGACGGAGGAACGCATCGTCCTCACTGAGATCTTGAACCTCGATCCCGATGCTGGCTGGATTGGACCTCTCCCTTATTTCACAACCAAGTATGAGTTCATCTCTTCACTGATAGAGAGCTTCCCAGTCAATGGACAGCCACCTGAAATTAATAAGTATCGCATCTGGCATACACTGCCAGACCCGTGTGAGGTTTGCGGTTATGACTCGCTGCTCTGGATTAATCGGTATTCCCTCACTGGCGGGCGTCATTGCCCGAGCTGTCAAAAGGACTATCCGCTTGGATCCTACTTGGCCTACGAACTCGATAGAAAGCTACCCAACTCAATTGTCAGTGACTATCAGGGTTTTCTGGGTAATAATCCAGATTTCCAAGATTTTCGGCTCTGGGAGCCGGGTGTGTTCACACATCTGGGAGCGGCGATGTTTACAGGCAAAACAACGACGATTGCTCAGGCATTCAGAGGCTTCGCAAAAAAGGGCTTAGGTCGCTGTCTACTCATTGGACCACGGGTCTCATTAGTGCGGTTTCTCCTTTACCAACTACGCCTGCAAGATGGTCCTCGCGCATGGGGTGGTTGGTATGAAGGCTCAGATCCCGAGGATCTATTCATCGGCGATATTGGTGCGGTTGTTTGTTTGCCGTCTCTACCGCGGGTGGTTGAATATGCTCAGCACCATGGGAATCCACGTCTCTATATAGCTATCGATGAAGTCGATTTTTCATATAATATTCTCACACTTAACCTTGAAAGCGCAACAAAAATTAAGCAAATTCTAAGGAATGCTTTACAGGCGACAGGGTTGGTTACCGCAGGACAAACCGAATCCACACTTTCTCTTGAGGCACTCCTCGCCGAATTGGAAGCTTCCGAGGTACAAGGGTTTTATGCATCACCGCCGCCAAGTGATGGCATTGTTACTTTACACAAATATCCTGACGAAACGGGAAAAGAGAATGCTCTTGTTGATAATGCGATCACTAAGATTTCTACGCTATTATCTGCGGGAAGAAACGCCTACGTCTTCTGTACAAAACGTCGTGATGCTGAGATTATAGCCGATGTCTTTGCCCATGAGAATCCGGTCGTTTACAACTCATATACAAAGGGATCGGAGCGTGCCGATGCCGTCCTTTTTAATCAAAAACTCACCGATTCACGTCTATTTATCGGCACAAATGCTGTTGACGTTGGTATCTCAATATATGATCCAAATGGGGAAACTGTCAGGGTCGGCGGCATGCTTTATGGGTCACGCCTACCTCAAAGCGATGTACAGTCGATTGTGCGATTGCGTGACCGGAATAATACTTCACACTTTTATGCCGATTACAAGTTCCCACTCCCACTGAAACCCGTTGAAACCCAGGATGTCAGCATCTATCATGAATACGTAAAGCAATCTCTTGATGAATGTGCCGATATACCCATAAGTGCTGTTGAGAAAATCGCAAGCGCAGAGGCTCTGATGACCTTGGCAGACGCACAGTTTGAAACGTTTGCCTTGCATCATCTTGAGAAGGTCGCTAATATGAAAGTCGCTCAGGCTTGCGTATTACCGTCGGAGCCTGATGCACTGGTGGCTATTGCTGAACGCCGAAAAACTTTACATCATGCCGAACACAATCAGAAAAGAGAAGATGTCCTCGCTATACTTGAAGAACATCAACAGCTCCTACTGACAAATACGCAACGTCGAAAACAAACGACAAATGGTCACCTCACACCCCAGGAAAGCCTAGCACAAGAATATGCGAATCGCGCTGCACAGGCGGTCGGTTGGAATGATAAAAGACAGACACTCGCCGATCTTGATACTGCCGATATTCAGGTCGCAAGTGAGCTTGTTACCAAAAAGATGGATCTCCTGAAATTACAAAAGCAACTTCGCGGCTATATTGCCCGGCATTTCCCAAAATGGACAGAAACACAGGTTCGAGAGACACTCACACAGACGCATCCAGAGAAAGTCCATCGTGGGAGCGGTATCGAAATCACAGCTGTCGTCGATGATCGGTTGCTTGGTAGGGTGCTTCAGGCACTCATAAAACAGATGCAGGGACAGCTCTTTGATACAACACAACTCGCAGACGCCGTTCGCCAAGTCATCAAACCCAAGCGGTCGAAACAAACCTTTCTTGGTGAGATCCGACGCGGTGCCTTGGGGACCGCTGAATATAAGAAATCTAGAATGCTGGGTTCAGACAATGATCAGCACGTCATTGACTGGGTTCGCAAGTTTATTTCTCAGTGGTATCCCGCACGGATCTCGAAAAAAAAGGGGACCTATCGTCTCGTCGAAGCTAGCCATATTCAGTTGCGACTCGATGCATTCAAGTCTTGGCTAAAACATCAGAACGGAATCGATCCGCCGAAAATGATGCCGCCACCTATGGAGACACCGCCAGCTCTTGGTCCAATCGAAGTCCTAATACAGCAGGCGTTGGAACTACGCAACAAAGGAATATCTGACTCCGAAATTGCCAGACGGCTGAACCTCTCTAAAAGCACCATCTCGCGATGGCTCAAGGAGAAAGTCACATTGTTGCAAAAAAATCCAATTAAGGGTGATTATATATTAGATATTCCTGCAACGCATGTGACTTTGCGAGAGCAAATTTACCAAGTCCTATCGACTGGCGAGAAACAGACGGCTGAAATCCTCGCAACCGTGGACAAGCAAGATACTGCCATCAAGAACGAACTCAAGCGGCTCGTGGTTGATGACGAGATACTCAAAATCCGTCATGGCGTCTACGCACTGCCCCAACCCGAACTCGTCTACTACCAAACCTACGACCCAGTGCACAAAAGCGTACCGGTGTTATCGCCCGAAGCATTACAGGCGTTGGAATATCAAATCATTCGCGAGGATTCAGTGGTTGTGGCAGAACCAAAGCCATTCGTGAGTTCTGCCCGCTGGGACGCACCCGCACCTCAAAGTTTATCACAGGCATCATTAGACATCCGGAACATTCCTGGCTGGATGGTTGCCGATCTACACCCGCTTGAAGCCTATTTGATACAGAAAGCACCCAAAGGTTTTTACGAACGCGATATGCTTGCCGCAGCACTACACGAATTTAATGAGACTTATACCCAGCAAACAATCCAAGCTGTCCTCTCGCGGCTCATCGCATGGGGAGCCATCGTCATAAATCAAAACAAGAAACTCTCCGTCGCAGAGCAGTGGTATCAAGCTCGCAATATCACTGAAAAGGAAGCAACTATGGAGGCAGAAGTCCTAGTCGTTTTGAACCATCTCCAAGGCTTCCAGCGGCATCATTTCGCACTGCTGCGAATAAAAAAACACCTCGATACCCTTGCCGACTCACTCGCTCGTGCCGTCTTCTTTCGCGCAAGAGTCAAGCCCGAACGTCTAAAACCAGAGATCAGCGCACTGTATCCCAATCAACCACCAGCTCACATTGAACTGATTTTTGACGGCGCACAACGCAACGCTATGATACATTGGCATGCCCACATCCGAAAAGCATCACGGTATCTCGATAAAAGCAATGAGATGCGCAAATACCTCACCCCAATCCCTAAAGCAGAATTGTTATCAATGCAAGATATAGGAAAAGTCGATGATCTATACCTACAAAGGGTTTCACGGCTGCGACAGCCAATGTGAAATGAGATTATCTCTAATCTCGTCATCGCCACGCAGTCTCACGAAAATACATGCACTTCGATCACCAACGAGGTAGTTAAGAAGGGAATGAGGTTCGCTCATATCTGTGCCTTTCAAACAAATGATCCGGAGCAATTCAAAATAAGCTTAAGGAGAATTCATAATGAACACTACAAAAAAATTATCCGCTAAAACCTGTGTAGATGAACTTAAGGAACTAATTCTTGATGTTTTGGTAGAACCTAAAGCGAATGGTGAATGGCTGGGACCATCGGACGTTAGAGATGAAGCAGGAATTCAGGATTAATCAAGGTGAGGAACAGAGACAATGGATAATATAACTCAAGCGAGGCATAATTTTGTTTTAGCATTCCAATACTGCTGGAATGGCAGGGAATTTCCAATTTTTAAAGAAATTAGCGCAAGCGAGCTAGAACGTATACATACTGGATACTGTGCCATTGATCTACTG
>JAKZUG010000627.1:0-4390 GCA_047516705.1 Candidatus Poribacteria bacterium
GTAATGCAATTGGTCAACGAAATATTTTCAGTGCCACATTTCGGAGTATCGCTACCGGATAGAACACGGCTGGGAAACAACCCTTTCGCGGATCCGTTTATTATTGCTCAAGCAAAAGTCATGAACTATTGTGTCGTCACATAAGAAAGTGAAAGACCGCATGCTGCAAAAATTCCAAACATTTGCGAGCATTTTGATGTGAACTGGACAAATCTGCAAGGATTCATGGAAAGAGAAAGTTGGACCTTCTAACATTAGCGTAGGAAGTGTGAGGGAACCGAAGATGAAATATGATGAAACGAATCGCACCTTGGATTGCGAACCGACGCTCACCGATACACAAGTGCTGCAATTTTGCAGAGATGGCTATTTGCAACTTCATGGGGTTGTCCCTGATGAGATTAACCAACGGACGTTCGATTATCTGAACGGTGATTTGCCAATAAATCCGTGCTTCATTCCAGAAGGCATGACGCACGCTGATTTAGAACGCATTCGGGATACGCATGAGCCGAGTTCCATTCTGCTTGAGGACTGGTACATTGGACATGTGCTGCTAAACCGGGAACTCGCCGGTGCATTGCGTTCATTACTCGGTCAGAACGTCGGGCTACCGGTGCTGGTCAGTAACCATCGTGTTGAGTGTCCGATGCCGGCACAGGGGTGGCATCAAGATGCAGATCACGTCTTCGGACCCGAAATCAATTTCCTTGAGGTCTTCTACTTCCCGCAAGATACGCCGTTGGAAATGGGTCCGACAGAACTTCTACCGGGTTCACATATCCATTCCACAAGCCGAGACATAAACGAGAAAGGCGTTTCAAGCGGCGGTCCTGCCGGTTCTTTCGTTATCCACTCGCAGAGTATCCTGCACCGTCGTGGTGAATCTACGGCGGAAGGGCTGCGCCATATGCTGAAATATAGCTACTGGCGAACAGTGCCACCGATACAGGATTGGAAACAAGAGCCTGATTTTGACCTTCAGACAGCCGAGTACGGCGGACATGGTGTTGCGAGATACGTGGCACACATGTTTTATTGGCTATGTGGCAAGGGTAATGAATTCCGTCTCATCGGCGGGCAAGCGTGGCCCTGGTCGAGCGTGAACCAAATCGGACCCTCTTACGGTTTCGGGCATAGGGAGGGGTATCTCCCGAATTGGCGGAAGAACAATCCAGACGATTACGCAGTGCCATAGAGGGACGCACTATTTTTCCGAAATAACAAGCACCTGATTCGTTTCAACGTCCTGTAAGGTTTGGACCTTGCCACAGAGCCAGCGCACTGTCAGTGTATCAACCCGCGTGGCATTGTCCAATCCGAAATGTAGACGAAGATCGTTCTGACTGAGGTAACCTGAGCCGCTTTTAACCTCACGTATCTGTGTTGAGTCGCCCGAAACAACGGTTACTCGTGCACCAATCGCATCTCGATTACAATGCGTGCCGACTAACTTGACCCGCAACCACCGTGCTGTGTTGTCACTGTCGTTTCGCAAAACGGTCGGCGTGTCTTTGAGATTAGAGACAACAATATCCACATCACCATCGTTATCTATATCGCCGAACGCAGTGCCACGACTGACCTTCCGATTCGCTATTGCCACATCAACAGACTCTTCAAAATTGAGACCGCGGTTGTTCAGAAAAAGTTGATTCGGTTGTGCGTACGTGCCGATCGGATCAATCTCCGCAATATTGTCGTCCAAGTGACCGTTGGCAACAAACAGATCCAGCCAACTGTCGTTGTTAAAATCAGCGAAATCAACGCCCCATGCCAAATAGGGGAGACTCCTCTCACCGATTCCTTTGGCGAAACTCATCTCGTTGAAAAACCCACTCTGTGCATTGTGATAGAGGCTATTCGTCTGATCCTGAAAATTTGTAATCACGATATCGAGATAGCCGTCATTGTCAAAATCACCGAAGTTTGCACCCATCCCGCTATAGGCGCGTCCCTCTTCACTGAGTGCGACTCCTGCAAAAAGCGCGTCCTCCATCATCTTAATAACAGTGTCGGTGTCGTTACGGTAGAGGAAATTCGGCGTGGTATCGTTCGCTACAAAGATATCAACATCGCCATCGTTGTCTATATCGCCGCAGACAATCCCCAAACCTTTTCCATTGGCACCACTTATACCTGTCGTTGCCGTTACATCTGTGAAAGTGCCGTCACCGTTGTTCCGGTAGAGGATATCCGCAGCACCTTGTAGTGCCTCCGGCGTGCAATACGTCGGTATCCCCTGCCGAGTGCATTCTGGATTTGTCTCTGGATCAAACTGAACATAGTTGACGACATAGAGATCAAGATAGCCGTCTGCATCAACGTCAACAAAGGCACAACCACTACTTAATTGATTTCCATCAACGCCTGCAGACTTGGTAACATTGGTAAAAGTGCCGTTGCCATTGTTGCGATAGAGGACATTTGCGCCGTAGTTTGTCACATAGAGATCGGTGAAACCATCGTTATTGTAATCGCCGACGCAGCACCCCAAACCGTAACCTGTATCGCCGACGGATGCTTCAAGGGTTACATCGGTGAAGGTGTCACCATCGTTGCGATAGAGGCGGTTTGTGGGTGGCATTGGTGAGGTTGACCCGGGCAAATCGTTGCCGTTGACGAGGTAGATATCTAAATCGCCGTCATTGTCAAAATCGAAGAGAGCAACACCACTTCCGATGGGTTCAATAAAGTATTTGTGCCCACTTTCACCGTTGGTATGCCGAAATTGGATACCGAGTTCCGCCGTTACATCGGTAAACCGTACAGTTTGATTTTGTGAAGGCGCGGGCTGTGCAATCGCGCACCACGGTATCGCGTGGAAGATAAAGAGAAAAACAGTGAAACTGATCGTTGGTATTTTCAATTTTTTATAACGCATTGTCTGTGTATGTGCTATAATGGTTTTCAGTTTTCAGTTTTCAGTAGTTGTCGGTTAAGAGTTGGGCTCTTAACAAATTACCCACATTTGGAGTACTCCAAGGAAAGATGTACGCTGATAAACATGGTACTTAACCGATAACTGATGACTATAAAAGGAGAATTACTTATGGCTAATAATCTACGTTTTGGCGTTGTCGGTTTAGGTATGGGTATGAACCGCTCTGGTGTAATTCACAGTACAGATGGCGCAGAGCTCGTCGCTGTAGCGGACCTTGTCGAAGACCGGCGCAAGGCAGCGGAAGAACGCTTCGGATGCGAAAGCCACGACGATGTCCTTGAGATGTTCGACCGCGACGATATTGACGTGGCGATGATTATGACTCCGAGTGGTCTTCACGGCAAATTCGGAGAAGAAGCAGCGCGCCGCGGCAAACACATTATCACCACAAAACCGATGGACGTCAGCGTTGAAAATTGCAACTCCCTTATTAAAACATGCGAAGACAACGATGTCAAACTGCTTGTCGATTTCGGTGAACGCTACGGCACACACAATCGTCGGATCCAGCACGTACTCGCAACCGGTGCTCTGGGTAGACCACTACTGTGCGAACTCCGTATGAAGTGGAAACGGCCGGATAGCTACTACGTCGGTTGGCACGGTACCTGGAAACTTGACGGTGGCGGTTCTATCATGAACCAAGGCGTGCATTACATTGATCTGATGCTCTGGTTCATGGGTCCTGTCAAACGCGTCATCGGTGCGCACTTCGATGTCTACGATCACGAAAATTGTGAAACTGAGGACATGACCTCGGCGATTCTTGAATTTGAAAATGGAGCACTCGGTCACGTCCTAACAACGACAACATACCCCGGCGGCAACGTCTCAATGATTCATGTCCACGGCGAAAAAGGCATCGTCGGTCTCGGACCGGATATATGGAACTTCGCCGATGACAATGAACCGGAAATTGAACTTCCGCCTTATCCCAATAGTGTGATTGAGGACGCACTCCGTGTTATTCACGATGACGCGTCACCGGCAGTCGATGGTTATGAAGGTAGACGTTCCGTCGCGCTCAACATGGCTATCTATGAATGTGCACGTACCGGTAAAGCGGTTGAATTATCATAAACCTCTCTGTGAGGCGGGTCTTTGTACCCGCCTATTCTCCAGAAAATCCTATAGAGGTTGAGAACACAGCTCATACGCTTCGGTATCGGGCATACACCGTTATCTCGAACTCAAGTTACTAAAGGTTCCATTTTTAGGGGTCGAAGCCATGAGTTGTAGCGCAAACTAACAGTTTGCGCTACAAGTGGAAATCTTTTATCGAACTCACATTGAATACGAATAGAAAAACGTTGGGTTTCACTCAGTCCCTTTGCAATTGAAGGTGTATGGATCAACATCAGTTCTCTTTGATTTATTAGCGTCTTGGTACTGTCCGTTCTACCCAACCTACGAAGAAGGCTATCTCATTTGCAATTCAGGTAAAAA
>JAKZUG010000628.1:0-6649 GCA_047516705.1 Candidatus Poribacteria bacterium
CTCCATATCCTCCCTTGTGAACTCGCTAAAATCCTTCCGAGTCAGGAGATCCTCAGCACTATAAGCGACCGGATCGTCTTCCTGTCCTTCCTCATCATCCTCTGTCTCGGTATCCAACCACTGATCCAAGATGTCCTGCTCATCGTTTGCATCAGAGAGTTCTTGGAGACTGGACGGTTCAGGCACTTCTCTCTCCGTATCCACAGTTTGGAACTCTGGACGCGGGTATCTCCAAAATAGGTTGAAAGCGGTGTCAAACGTCTCACGGTCTGCTTCTCCAGCGATGAGGTTCGTGCGCGCCGTATGATAAAATGCCTCCCGCTCACCGATGTCAATCAGTTGAATGCTCTCACACCAACTCAACTGATTGGTCGTTGTCACATTGACACCCATCTGTCGAAGCAGACGGCAGAAATCTGTAATTTGTTGGAGCAGGGTTTGCTCGGTCATTTTCCTATTCCTCTAAGTAAGCGATAAAAGCATCTAATTCTTTGGAGAGACTGTTAAACAGCTCGCCAATTTGCTTGGCATTTCTCTCTGTTTGTTCGTAAACCAGTTCTTCTCCATAGATGTTATTGAAAACATGGCGAAATTCTAAGAGTTCTTGTAAGCACTCAAAAGTTTCTTGAGAAATAACAGGTTGTCGTTCAGATCGGGGTTCTGCCATCTGCGCCAGCAATTCCTTATGCCACATACTTCCGTCAGGTATGCGTAAGTCAACATCAAGGGCAATCCGTCTAAAAATGTTCTCCATACCCTTGTAGCAATCAACAAGATTTTTGGCAATCGTCGTTTCTATCTCTTCTCTGTATTCAACAGGGGCTGTTTTAATTTTTTCTAACCTTTCCGTGATTTTTCCTATAGTTCCCTCTATTTTATTTCGTTCATCAGAGATACGCTGGATGAGCGCGCTTCTGTCCACTTTATAGATTACTCCTTTTTCGATAGGAATCAATTGACTCTGAATCCTCTCGCGAAACAACCCTTTAGAACTCTCGAAATCAACCAAATCTATTTTGAACAATCCACTAATCTCTTCGGCTTTCCATACTGCACGGAAGTACTTCTCAGACGGGATGCCCCAGACAGCGAGGTCGATATCTGACCATTTTGCAAATGCATCCGGTTCGGCAAGCGACCCGAAGACAGCGACCTGTGTTGCGTTAAAGTCTTCGTAGAGCATTGCTGCAATCTGGTGTACGGTGTGCCATGCGCGTTGCAGCAACGCCTCATCCACTTTCCGATTTTGAAAGTGCTGATCGAGTCGCTGACGATATTGCGCTAACTCTTCAGACGATAAATCTTTCGTTGTGTGGTGAGTGTCCATGGGTTGATGCATATCCTAATCGTCTTATGGTCTATTTAATCATCAATTTCTTTCTCTAAGTAAGCAATGAAGGTATCTAATTCCGCAGATAGGGTGTCAAACAGATCGCAGACCCTCTTTCCGTTCTCAGCCGTTTTCTCGGGCTCTAATTCAAATACATAGATATGCCTAACACGGTGACGGAACCTTAAAACAGGTGTTAAAGCTTCGACCGTTTCTTCAGAAATCACTGGTGGACGCGACGGGCGGGACTCTCCCATTTGCACTAACAGGTCTTTATGCCACTCTTTTCCTTGAGGTTCATCCGTGTCGATTTCTCGGGCGATGCGTTGAAAAATGTTTTCTAACCCCGTGTAGAAGAGCGCAAGACGCATGGCAACCAATACCTTGAGATCTTCCATATCTTCAGCAGAGGCGGATTCCATTTTTCGTAAGCGTATCCTGATTTCCTCAACGGTTTTTTCTATTTTTGCCCGTTCATCGACGATTCGCTCAATAAGTTCTCGCTTGCTCATTTCCTCCCTTTCTGTGGAGGTTGTCTGACATTTGGAGATCAATCTACTGCAGTCTGTTTCTCCCCGTTGAATAGGGAGGGCTTGACTTTGAATTCGGTCACGGAACCGTCCTTTAGCACTGTCGAAGTTGACGAGATCAATTTTGAACTCTGGGCTAAAGTTTCTGGTTTCCCATAACGCTTCAAGATACATATCACCTGGGATACCCCAGACAGCGATATCGATATCCGATCCTTTTGAAAACCAGTCTCGCTCGGCAAGCGACCCGAAGACAGCCACCTGCTTCGCACCGAAGTCTTCATAGAGCAGTGCTGCAACCCGATACGCGGTCTGCCATGCGCGTTGCAGTAACGCCTCATCCACCTTCCTATTTTGAAAGTGCTGGTCAAGCCGCAGTCGATAGTCCTTTAACTCTTCAGGCGATAAATCTTTCGTTGTGTGATGAGTGTTCGTGGGGCGATGCATATCACAATCTCCTTAGAGAATAGGATAGCACGAAATGGTTTGACGTGCAACAAAAAAGAGACGGGAGAACCTTTTCGGTTTTCCCATCTCAATTGTTAGTCTTTTTTTATTTTATATAGGCGGTTAATCTTTACTTTTACCTCAACGTGAGGACTCAGTGGTTTTCTCACTACGACCTAATAGAGCGAGGCACAAGTCTTCATTCCATAAGAAATAGAAAACTAAATAGTTCTCTCATTAGATTAGAATTCTTTCAAAATCCTCCCACTCGCTTCCGAAGTTATAAAGTTCTGGACAGGAAGAAACCACGGTAAGACAACAGCTGCCGTCATGCTTTTTCAGACGAGTGAGAGCCGTGTAAAACAACGCAGGATCGTCGTTTCTCATAATACTACTGACATGTATTACCAAATGTCTTGATTCCAATCCTTTAAAACTGTGCAACGTTGTCGCCTTCATTCGAGAGTCTCCAGGACGAAAATCCAATTTTTTATTTCTTGAATCTTCCTCATCACTCCCGAAAATATGGTGTACGGGGATTGCAGGACTTACGTTTTCGCATTTTTTGACGAATACACGGCCAATTGTGTGGGTATGAGCAAGGAAGGTGAGATCTGAATCGGAAATTGCGGAATTTTCACGCAATTGCTGTACTTCCTTAAAGCAGATATTTCCTATTTTTTCATAGTTGTCATCTATTGGTGTTTTTGACAATATCTGGACCCATCGCAACTGCAGATCAAGATTCAATTCTTCTTGAGCTGGACGAGGAATGTCAACATCCTCGTCAAGAAATTCGTCGGCGAATCTCTGCAAAATCGTTATGAGACGAGATGGCAAGCGATAACTGGGTCCTAGTTCAAACCACGGTCCCCTAAACCCGCCTGTGCTCATTTCTTCCTTGAGCCAAGTAAAATCTCTCCCGTAAACATTCTGTGTTGTGTCAGCGACGAAAAGCATTTCACCATCTGGTATTAATGCCTTTTCGAGAGTTTCCCACCAGTGTAAAGTAAAGTCTTGTCCTTCATCAACTAAGATAGCGTCGTAATGCGGTGGATAGTCCCTAACTGATTTATGCCGATATAGATTTTCCAACTCAACAACGCTTAACACTTGTTTTTCATTATGGAAGTCCGTATAGATTTGTTTTATAAGTGCTGGCATGGAGTTATTCCAAACATCTTCCTTCGCTGAAGCATCTCCTGACGCGAGAATTTTTGCCAGCGGCTTGTACCAATCTCCTCGTCCAGACATGAAACAGACTCGTTTACACCAGTCATGGAAGTGGAGAAAGTCAATTTCTGACCCAGAGTCCTGGGGCAGACTTGTAGCATGCTGCCATGCTAAATCGCGAGGATAATAGCGGAGTGTAATGTTAAATAAGCATACAAGAACCCGTTTGCCTTCGCTAGCAAGTACAGCAGCGCGGGCTGCAAGTGCTTGGGTTTTACCAGAACCGGCGGACCCTTTAACGCGCCGATAAAATGTCTCTGTGCGAGTTTCAACAATTGCACGCTGGCGCGCGTTTAACCTGAGCGGGTTCTGCTGGATTTGGCTATAGTCAGGTTCTCCAAGCCATTTCCTTAGGTCGTCTCCAGTACTTTCTGACATAAGGCGGGAAGGTTTATGCTTTCCCCACTGCTGCCACTCTGGGAATAACTTATTAAGATCGCCAGCTACAAGACTGTCTGAGCTCACTATTGGGTAGTATTTTGGATAACGATCACTAAATAAAGAGTAGGAATCCAATTGCTCCTGAGGCATTCTCGTGAAAATAAGCCCGGCAGTGATAGCAGCGGCACCTTGATTTCCGAAACGCGCTTTGAGATTAGGACAGTAAAGTTTTAAGATTTCTTCCTTGTAAAATTGAATCTTATCTAAAGGGTTGCCGATTATTTGGTTTGATTTGATAATATTAAACACGGCAATGCCGACATAAGGATTGAGAAGAACTATATCAGGACGCAATCCGTTAAGATGTGGTTTTATATACATTTCCCATTCGGGAGGGAGCGTCTGATCAAAAAATTCAGAAATCTCGCGTTCATCCGATGGCAATGATTCCCACTCTTCTTTGGATAAATTGATGTGTCTTGACATAAGAAATTTCCTCAATTAAATGATTATAGTTTCAGCTATGAAGAGCCAATCGACTAAACACCTCTGACTAACTCTTCCTTTATGTTCCTTATGTCCACATAGTCGTTTACCCGTTCAGACGCAACAGTGCTGCTTCCATCAATGTAATAATAACGAAAGTTTTCCTTTTTATAATTGTGCTTAAGCGGTCTCTGATCAAGCCACAACCTGATAATTGCAACGTTAAACTGTTGAAAAGAAATACCAGAATCCAACAGGTCCGCCACTTTTTTATAGGTGTATAACTCGGGAGCATGATGGTGTTGGCTCTTAGCCATACTGTAAACCTGCAAAGCTTCTTCTGGAATGCGCTCGCCTATGGTACTTTTGTCGAGCCCCTGTGTGATCATAAGATATTCGGGGGTAAGATATTTGGAGCGTAGATATTCCTTGGGACTTAATCGGCGTGCAGAGTCAACTTGCCTTGTCGTTGGAAGTGATCTTGGTGATTCCCATGAAAGTCTAGTAGGAAGCGTAGTTATAGATTCAGATACCGGTTTCTCTTTCGGAGATTCGTTTGATATTTGCTGTATTGGGGTAAATTGTGGCAACTCTGGTTCGCTTGGTGCCACAATCGGGTCCAACAGATGTTTTCTCTGTGTTATGCTTCTGGCAATATTTGCCCAACTTGAAGTATCGCATACCCCCTTTGTGCCAAAACGGTCGCTGCGGTAAAACAGAGTACCTTCTTTACAACCATGAGCAAAGAGTTTTTTGGTAGTGTCAATTCGTTTCCCAAGAGTCGCCCGTCCTTTGCTGCGCTTGGACTCACCAAGTGTGTTTTGGGCAAGGTTGTCACGTTTAATAGGGAAATTGAGCGTTTCCTTAATCTTGCTGAGCATATCAAAATTCGGTAGCGCGTCAAGGTCCGTGTCAGTATAGGGAGATAATATTTTATAGTCAAATTGGAGTTGGTTAAAACCAACAATGAGATCAGCGGTTTGAAGGTGACGGGTAAGATCCGTGATTTGTGGTTTGGTATAACTGTGGTATTTGCGAGTTGTAGTATCGTAAGTTAAGGCATCTTTCAGTCCCATTTGGTCTACATTAGACCATACACCAACTTCGGCAGCTAATTTCTGGGGGCTGACACCAAAATAGATAACACGTGGAGAAATCATACAATCCTCCTTTTGAATTTGTAACTTTTGACCATTAATTGAGTGTATATTTAATTTTTAATTAAGAATAGGACTCGCGCCTATTACTTTTGCAGTAAAGTGTATCTTAAATTTAGTATAACGTACCGATAAACGATTTTGCAAGTTAAAATGATTGCCACCCCGCAGTGAATTACCGACACATATACATCACACTCCGCCTACGACAAAAGCTGTTTCACCACTGTTTGGGGATTATCAAAACAGTTGACTTCTGGGAACATCGTGATATAATTCTCTTGTAAATAGGATTTTTCACTGGTTGGCACAGTACACCGAGATTTGGAGAGGTCAGGTAGTCCAGAGGTTCACGCGAGACCGAAGAGGTATCCGATATAGACTACGGGGGCCTGCTCGCGATGGAAGGGAAGTTAATGTGGTTTGCTGAATTTTAGATTCGGGCGAACTGCGAATCATAACGGTTTATGCAACAGAAGGGACACAATCATGAAAGCACTTGAATGTGAATATTGCAGTGGCGAAATTCGCGAAAAAAAAGTTACTGTTGATCACTGGTATGAAGGCAAATTGGTAATCATTAAGGATGTTCCAGTGGGTGTTTGCCAAGAGTGCGGTCAACGGTATTATGCGGCTGCAACGCTGGATCGGCTTGATACGATGGCGCAGAATAGTGATACCGCGCCGGAAAGAATATCTGTCCCAGTCATGGTGATGAGTCCGTAATTACTGATGCCGAAGTCAATGCTGCTCCTTAGGGCCAGAAATTATACATCGGTTGTTGCGTTACCACACTAACAAGACTCCAGACACCACCGACGGTGAAATCACCTAACATCAAACCGATGGCGAACATTACCAACTGCTGCGAGGCGCGCGGTCCACTCATCTTCAAGACCGTCCACTTGATGATCGAACTCACCAGCATACAACTCCACAAATATCGCATGCCCCAATCACTGGAGACAACGAACCCGATCGGATGGAAGGGCCACCAGAAGAAACGCGCCCGCATAAACATCAAGAGCGTCGAAAAGAGTAAGCCAAACACGATACCGCCAGTGGCGTAGAGATTCGGCTCCGTG
>JAKZUG010000629.1:0-5921 GCA_047516705.1 Candidatus Poribacteria bacterium
CTTAGGAGTTGTAAGACCTATTGTATGGCTTGGCAAAATAGTAGGCTGCTCCGTTGAAGCGCACAGTTCGCTTCTGAATTCCACAAATGCTTTCGCATAACTTTTGCGGAAGCCTCGCCCTTTAGGGCGGGGTCTATCACCCGACATTCATAACCTATGGTTGCCATGTTTTTATAGATAGGATTTACGCAGACAGGCGATAAAGGATTTCCTTACTACCAACAGATACACCTTCGGAAGGACGGGTGTTTCTCAAAAGTGGTGAGGTTCGTAGTAGCACAATTCATTGTGCATTGTGTCCGTCCTGATAGACATAGCACTCAGCATGAAGATTAAAAAAATAATCGGGAAATCTTCTAACCTTACCCGGTGCGGTTGGGAATTCAGAAAATCGGGGTTAGAAACCCCTCCCCCAAGAAGTTGGAACCGTTTTGTGTGCGTCATACCATAGACCTGGTCCGTCCAATCCGACTTGTGGGTAATAGTAGGTTCCAGTAACAGGCGGGGACCCCGGGGATAACTGGAATTACCCATTTAAATACTTAAACTTCATCTGGAGTGCGGGAAACATCTATTATCTGAAGTTTGGGAATAGATGTGCACTCGGAGAACTCTATACACTTGTCGCCCCGCTGGGGATTTAAGAACGCGTCTAACCAATTCTATACACCTTCCGCCCTCTGGGGCTAAATACACGAATAGACTCTATCATTCTGAAAATCCTGATGCTGACGAATCAGCCGTCAGTACCCACGTCAGTACCCAAAGGACACCGTCCGTCAATCCTATAGCCTCTATAACCCTGAAAATCCTATAATCTTATAAATCCGGGTTCTGACATCTGACAACTGATAACCATTCTTCTGCCATTTTTCTTTTGTCTATATATCATTTCTATGATACAATTTTGAAAAGGGCACGTGCAAACCCTTAGTCAGAAGAACTAAAGGAGAACGTGGAAAATGCAACACGAACTCACCACAGAACAAATTGATTTTTATCAGGAAAACGGATTTCTCGTCATTGAGAACTTCCTTGATGCCGACGAACTCGAAGAATGGCGGCGATGCACCGATGAATCTGTCGAGGAGCACCTCGGCACCTCCGTTGAACACATGACAAACCAGTTGGATCCGTCTAACTTTTATGCGCGGGTCTTTACGCAATGTCTCCGCTTGGCAGATTCACACACAGGCATGCGGAAACTGGTACACGACCCGAAAATCGGAAAGATGGCAACACAACTTGCAGGTGTTGACGGGATGCGTATATGGCACGACCAAGCATTGATTAAGCCGCCGTCTGGGAATCCCACAGCATGGCACCTCGATGTCCCCTATTGGTCATTTGACTCACCGGATGCGGTTTCATTCTGGGTCGCGTTGGACGATGCTACCCTCGCGAACGGCTGTATGTGGTATCTACCGAGCACTCATAAAACCGCACGCTTTGATAACGTCGGCATCGGTGAAAACATAGGTGCATTGTTTAACGTGTACCCGGAATGGAAGCAGCTTGAACCGCAATCAGCACCCTGTCCTGCAGGTTCTATGGTATGGCACAACGGGTTAACAGCACACGGTGCAGGCGCGAACATGACATTCTCGCATCGCCGAGCGATGACGTGTGGTTTTATGCCTGATGGATGCACCTTCAACGGAAAGAAAAACATCTTGCCTGAACCCTATTTTAACTCGCTCGAAATTGGCGATGTGCTTGACAATAACACCCAGAATACACTTGTTTGGCATAAGGATTGGGAAACACAATAGGCACGCACTGCAGCACCGCTGAGACCGACAGAAACAACGATCAGATAGAGTTTCGTCAGAAAGAGATATCTGATTCACCGAAAGATGCTATGTGAACCTAAATCCCTCATAGCCGAAAACTGAAAGCCGATAACTGATAACCATTAAAAAGGAGAATCGAAATATGGCGAAACAGCCAAATATCGTCCTGATGGGAGTTGACTCGCTCCTCGCAACACACATGAGTTGCTACGGATACCACCGACTGACGACACCACATATCGATCGGTTTGCGGAGGGTGCCACCCTCTTTGAGAAAACCTACTGTCCGCACGTTCCAACAACGAGCGCGTACGCCTCTATGCTGACCGGATTAGATACGTTCAGCACACAAGTGGTCGCGTTACGTCACCGAGGACCACTTCATGAAGGGGTTAAAACATTGGCAGAAATCCTCCGTGATGCTGGCTACGATACGACTTGCGTCGGATTCGGCGAACCGAGTGGGCGTGGGTTTGATACCTATCTTGATTTCTCTGGATGGGGTCCCGACGAAACCGGACGTAGCCCAAAAGCGGAAAATCTCAACAAAACGACGATCCCAGAACTGAATCGGTTGATCGACCAGAGCGACGAGAAACCGTTTTTCCTTTTCTTGCGTCACATGGATCCGCACTCCCCTTACCTACCACCTGCACCTTATGAACGGATATTCTACCACGGTGATGAGTGCGATCCGAGTAACAAATCTATGGAACCAGTGATGGCGTTTAAACCGTTTTGCGACTATTTCGCCTCTTGGATGCCACACGGAATCACCGACAAGGATTACGTTATCGCGCAATACGACGGCGCTGTCGCTTACATGGACGCGTGTATTCAGAGGCTTTTCAATGCCCTTGAAGCACGCGGTGTGATGGACGAGACCATCATCGTTCTCAACGGCGATCACGGTGAAACGCTCTATGACCATGAGTGCTGGTTCGACCACCATGGAATCTACGACGTCACCTTGCACGTACCGCTTATTATCCGCTATCCAGGTCGTGTACCTGCTGGGAAACGGGTCTCAGGGTATAACCAACACAAAGATCTCGTCCCGACGCTCCTTGAACTTGCAGACATTGAAACCGATATCAAGTTCGATGGAAAGAGCCTTACGCCTTTGATGAGTGGCGAGATCGCGTCTTACGATAGTGAGTTTTATATCACAGAATGCACGTGGATGCGCAAACACGGTTGGCGGACTCCTGAATGGAAACTCATCGTCGCGCTTGAACCGGACTTCCATTTCAAGCCCGCTGTTGAACTCTACAACCTCATCCAAGACCCCGATGAGAACAACAACCTCGCTGACAAACACCCTGACATCGTCAATGTTCTTGAAACACGCATGAAAAGCTGGATCCTCCAGCGGGAACGGGAGACAGGACTGACGAACCCGATCATGACACAAGGCGACTGGCACGGGCATAAAGGTATCGGTCCATTCAAAACCTCCGAACAGGCGTACAATACGATGCACATCGGGAACCCGGGCGAAGCGGCGCGTTTACAGGCGAAATCTCGCGATGAATAGCCATCAGCAGAATGGCTGTCAGCAGTTGGCTATCGGTAGTCGGTAAGTCATGTGGCAGTTGCAAACGTTGTGTCCGCCACAAACAGGTTACCGAAGACTGATAGCCATTGCTCTGACCGCCAACAGCTGATAGCCATTAAGAAAGGAAAACTGAATGCCAGATTATAGACGAAATGAAGTTTTAGGACGACTGAAGACAGAGTTGGATCGAGGAAAACATTTGCTTGCTGTTGGTGCCGGAACAGGTATCACAGCGAAATTTGCCGAGCAGGGAGGCGCAGACCTAATCGTAATTTACAACTCCGGTCGCTATCGGATGTCAGGCTTTGGCTCCTGCGCAGGACTGCTGGCTTACGGTGATGCGAATGCCATCGTTATGGAGATGGGCGAACGCGAGGTGTTACCTGTCGTCAAAGAGACACCCGTTATCGCTGGGGTCAACGGCACAGACCCGACGCGCCGGATGAGCAACTTCCTTAAACAGGTCCGCGATGTCGGTTTTGATGGCGTTAATAACTTCCCTACCGTCGGTGTGATTGATGGCACCTTTCGGGTAACACTCGAAGAGACAGGAATGGGTTTCTACAAAGAGGTCGAGACGATCGGCATCGCACACGAGATGGATCTTTTCACAATCGTCTACGTCTTCAATCCTGAAGAGTCCGAGAATATGGCAAAAGTCGGTGCGGATGTTATCATCGCGCACATGGGCACGACAATAGGTGGCACGATCGGTGCGGAAACCGCCTTCACACTTGAAGACGCAGCAGTGCGTGTCCAAGAGATCTGTGACGCTGCACAATCGGTGAACCCGAATGTTCTCTGCCTCGCGCACGGCGGTCCCATCTCAAAGGCACAGGAAGCGGCGTTTATCAATGAGAAAACGGATGCCGTCGGTTTCGTCGGGGCTTCCAGTATCGAACGGTTCGCCTGCGAAGAGAGTATCCTGCGGGTTACTGCTTCGTTTAAAGAATGATAATCCGACAATTCAAATTACAGTTACCAAAAGGGACTTCCACATGCAATTCAGATTTTTATTTGTTACGATCGGATTCTTGTTGAATTTTTGCATCTTTGGTTTTGCGCAGCAACCCACAGTCCTTAAACATGGCAGTTCTATTCAATCAATCGAATTCTCGCCCGTGGATACCTCGCTTGTTGCCAGTGCTGGTGATGCCCAAACTATTAAACTATGGAATTTGCAGGATAACACCTCCGCAACTCTTACAGGACATGTAGACCTGATCAATTCTGTAACGTTTTCACCTAATGGACAATTACTCGCAAGTGGTAGCGATGACCGTGTCTTCAAAATCTGGGATGTCCAGCAAAAACAAAACATCGTCACGTTACAACATACGCCACCCGGGCTTGGAGCATCGCAAGTCATTTCTGTAGCTTTCTCACCGAATGGGGAGATGCTTGCAAGTGCCGGGCATCAAAGTGTTAAGTTCTGGAATGTTGACGGTTGGATAGAGATAGCAACACTTAAACATGACGACTGGGTGCATGCAGTCGTTTTTTCATCTAACGGACAGTTCCTTGCCGCCGTAGATGGAAAACAAATGAAGATTTGGGATGTTAAGAAACGGCAAATTATCGCACGACTGGAAGGCGATATAAACTGGATCGGAGCCATCGCTTTTTCGCCAAATAGTCAAACCTTCGCCAGTGCCGGGTCGGAAGGAAAAATCAAATTATGGTCAGTATCGAATTGGAAAGTTATCACGGAAATTAAAGATGTTTCATCGGTATCGGACCTCGCTTTTTCGCCGGACGGTAAGCACCTCGCGAGCGCCGGTCATGCAGTAAGCATTTGGTCTGTTGAAAATGGTAAAAAAATTAATTCATTTTCAGAACACACCGGTTGGGTTATGGAAGCTGCCTTTTCACCAGACGGAACTACTATTGCAAGCGGAGGCCTTGAGGATGGAACACTCCACGTACAGAAAATACAGGAAATCACGAAACGTAAAAAATCACAGGGTAAACCAAATACCGTACGCCTAATCTACTTCATCCCAAACGACCGTCCCTCACAACCCGATATAGACGCAAAGTTAGATAAATTAATAAAGAACATACAGCAAATTTACGCTGCGCAGATGGAACATCACGGGTTCGGTAGAAAAACCTTTAAGTTTGAAACTTATCCTACCGGTAAAGCAGTGGTCCATCATGTGAAAGGCAAGTTCAAAGATAAATATTATCAGACAAATTCCGGGAAAGTCTGGGACGAAATTGATAAACATTTTGACACGTATAACAACATCTATCTCGCTGCTTTAGAGAGTAGCGTAGAAGTCCTTGATGGTTACGCATGCGGGTTTGGCGGACCCCGTGGTGATTTTGGCGGAACAGTGCTCATCCCCGCTTCGGGTTACTGTTTTTATGATACTGCTGTGACCGTGCACGAACTCGGACATGCCTTTGGGCTAATACACGATTATCGCAACAATCTGAAGGCGTGGGTAGATTTATATATAAATGAACCGATGACCACCTCTTTCTGTGCCGCACAGTGGTTGGATGTACATCGCTATTTCAATACTTACAAAACCGACGCCAACCAACCCACGACAATTCAGATG
>JAKZUG010000630.1:0-3885 GCA_047516705.1 Candidatus Poribacteria bacterium
AAGGTTGAGCATGCAGAGATTAAGTTGAGGAGCTTTGACGGTAAATCTATACGGACTGTCAAGGTAGATGTTTCAGATGGACGTTTGAACATCAGTGTGAGTCAGAACAAATTTGTGTTCAACATAGATCGCATTCCCGAAAGGGTTCCTCAATACTCTTATTCTGAGACGGTGGGAACCGTGTTGAATTCAACTCGGCGTGCTATTACAAGACGACGAGTAGTCCCAAAAGAACTTCATGATGAATTGACTATTTTAGTTCCTATTGTTTGGCTTCCTGTGAGTCGTCGTTTACCTGTGCCAGAAGGTGAAGAAGATCGGTATACTAGATCAATTCCTTTGGAATCAGTAGACTTGAGGCTTGAGGAGTTGTTACGCGATCTCTTCCACTATTACTCTAGCTTAAACGCGCGACTTTCTAGACGTTACAAAGAGTTTGAACATCAGGTTTTGTCGATGATTCTTTATAGTAAAGACCTTGATCGACTTGATTTGACTCCATCATTGCCAACAAAAGCTGAAAAGGCTCAATTACTGGGAGCTTTTGAGGCAGCTGGACTTTTAAATAAAGAAATGCAAAGCAGAATTGATGAGCATTTCACTGCAGCAGAAGAGGTAGTGCAACGAATTAAGAGCGAAAATCCTGACGATTTGAAACCTGGAGATAGTCTTGTGGTTCCCCTTATCCGCCGAACACAAGCTATGGTGGAATATGCCGGGAAGCTTGAAGAAGATAGAGAAAAAATTTTTGCTCCTCTACGACTTTATGAAAAAACTGTTAATTCATTTTTGAATGACAAGTCCATTCAAGTTGACGAAAGTGGTCTCTTAAAAATTCAACTGTCTCCGTCGACGGATTTGAACCTCCGTCTCCTTTCTTCGGGAGAAAAACAGATTTTGATTTTACTAACTGAAGCACTTCTTACAGTTGATAAGCCGATAGTTTATATTGCGGATGAACCGGAGTTATCGCTTCATATTTCTTGGCAGGAACAGCTTTTGGAGTCTTTAATGACATTCGGCGGGCAAATGCAAGTGATTGTTGCCACCCACTCTCCCGAGATTGTTGGGAAGTTTCAAAATAAAATTATAGATTTGGGGAGGAAAATATAATGGCATTTTCTCGAGGTCGTTTGGGGTTGGCAGCAAAACCTTTGTTTTATTTTTACTTAAATGGTCATAGTAGTGCTCCTATCCGTCCAACTGGCAAGATTTCAAATCGAAAAAAGAAACCGAAATTGGATTGGTTTGGTGGTTTAAAAGAATATCGTGACCAGTATACAGCAATTGAACTTCAGAAAAAAACGTTAGATTGGAGAGATTAGTGTACCTTGCAGATACCAATATTTTTCTCGAAGCGTTATTGGAACAAGAGAAGGCAAATCAAGTCAAACGCTTCTTGCAGTCTATTGATTTGAGCACAGTTTGTATGACAGATTTTTCTCTTTATTCTATCGGTATTGCTCTGTTCAAACGAAAGAAATATCCGATATTTATCTCATTTGTAGAGGATATAGTCGGTGGTGGTATCCATATTCTTTCACTGAGTGTGGAAGATCTGAAAACATTAGAGCATCCTGCTCAGAAATTTAACCTTGATTTTGATGATGCCTACCAATATGCTGTCGCTGATAAATATAATCTGCAACTCATCAGTTTTGATCAGCATTTCGATCAAACGGATAAGAAACGAAAAGAACCTATTGATGTCCTAAATTGAGTATCTAATTGAAGAAATCTTCCGTGTCGAAAAAGACAGGGTTGAAAGTTCTCAATTTCCTTGTGGACAGATGATTCCAAAATTGAGGACATATAGGGCATGTAGGGTTGATAGTAGCACTGCTTAGTTTTACTCATAATCCTCCAACGCATCCCGCAACAGTTCCAATTCCGCTTTCAATTAATTCCACAACAACCCCGCATACGCAGCGTCTGTGTGTTGCTGACATGGCTTATTCCCAAGGTTTGAGGATAATCTTAGAACTTTCGTGAGATGCAGAGGTCTCAAACGCTTGTTGGATTTCGCTCATCGGGAAGATATTGCTAATCAGAAGATCAAGGAGAGACGAACCTTCGATGACCTTCATCAATCCGGGGAATTGGTTGAGGTTATAGTGCCATGCACCCGCGAGGTGTAATCCTTTGCCGATGAGATCCGGGCTGACATGGATGACGGTATCGTTTCTGCCACTCTGTCCGACGAAGGCGATTGTGCCGCGCCGACGTGTCGAGTCAATGCAAAGCCGGTGCGCTTGAATGTTACCAGAACAATCGAGCGCGAAATCGACACCGCGACCGTCGGTTGTAAGATCGCGAATCTGATCGACGGCATCTTCATCGGTTGGATTGATGACCGCTTCAACCCCCATTTGTCTCGCGCGTTCAGCGCGCCACGGAATCAGTTCTACAGCGATAACTTTGGCACCACGGAATCGGGCATTGGTAATCGCACCGAATCCGACGGGACCGATACCCGTAATCAGCACGGTATGTGTGGCGTTAACACCCATCTCGTCAAAGGCTCGGTAAGACGGACCCAAAGCGCAACACGCCAGTGAGGCGTGTTCGTAGGAGACCTTGTCTGGAATCTTTGGGAGCATCCAAGATGGCTTGAGGAGATACTGTGCCATCGTTGAACTGCCATAACGAGATCCAACGAATTCCTCAAAATTGTAGTTGTTTTCACAGTGGATATAATCCCCGTCAGTGCAAAGTACGCATTTCCCACAAGGGTATTGCGGCATCACAACCACACGGTCGCCTATCTCTACTTTTCCGGGTTGTGCTATGTCTACAACCTCACCAGCGGCTTCGTGCCCAAGCCGATCGGTTTTGTGTCCATGTTCAAAAGCGTGGTATTCCGTGCACATCGGCGATGCGTGGACTTTTACAACGACCCAATCCTCTTTCGGTATTGGATCTGGTACTTCAACGAGTCCCGCTTGATGTTCACCTAAAATCGCTGCTACTTTCATAGTTGCTCCTTAGTGTTTCCTAAAGATATAACGGTATGTTCGGTTAAACCTCCGCGTATTTTAGCATAAGTTGATCTATAAATCAAATTGTAGAATAGACCGAGGTCGCGATAACCAACTACCCTTCCACCTTCCGCTGGTAGGTGTCGATTGAGGGATATTTCTCGGTATTTGTTGTAGGTCGCTACAGATTCTTTCGGCAAATGTCTCTTGAACCCCGTAGCGGTGGCATCTCTGTAGAAATACGTCCCCAATGTCCTTGAACCCCGTAGGGGTGACATCTATCGTGGTAGGGAAGATCAATAGGTATTCGTATGCCTACATGATAGATGTCGCCCCTCTGGGAACCTGATATTTATCTAATCTGCGTATCTACAGAGATACTGAAGGAATACCCAAGCAAATAAACCCTACGGGACTCAAGAGGGGTTTAGCGTATACAAGGTTTGTGTTAAAATTAGACAAAAAATAATCATCGGAACACCGTTGACAAGTTTTAGTGGTGCCAGAGTGCCGTAGGTTGGGTAGAGCGGAACAGAAAACGGAGATGTGGATGTTCCAAATACCCCTGAAATCCAACCTATCGCCATATCCACCCAAGAACGCAGCGAAACCCAACTTCATACTGCCAGAGTGCCGGATACTTCACAACAAAAGCGTTGGGTTTCACTCCGGCTCTGGTTGATGGAACATGTATGGAGAGACATCATTTTTCTATGATTTTTCACGGATTTGATGGTGTCCGTTCTACCCAACCTACGATGCTATAAGCAATATTAGGAAATAAATTTTAGGTTTTGAGGAAGGGTAGAAAAAAGGAAAGCTGGAAGAAACGCTGTATTCGTTATCTTGCCAACTTCCATACTTCCAATCTTCCAACGGGTCTGAAGATCAAAAACATAAATTTAAT
>JAKZUG010000631.1:0-4315 GCA_047516705.1 Candidatus Poribacteria bacterium
AGACCCGGGCAGAGCGAACTATGGGTATTACGGAAAGCATACCCGGCCCATCGGCAGTTATCTACCAAACGAGTACGGTTTGCACGACATGGGTGGGAATGTATGGGAATTGTGTCTGGATCAGTATGACAAGAACTTTTATAGACATTCTCCGAAGAAAAATCCGGTCGCCGGTGTCTCCGATATTGAGACATTGATGGAAGATTTTACAAGCGTTCAAACGAGACGCGTATCACGCGGCGGCTCTTGGAATACACCTGGACCCGCGGGTGCGGCGACGCGTGGTAGTGATAAACCGACAAACACGAACGGTTGGCTCGGATTCCGTTGCGCAAAAAGTGCACCACCCCAGCAGCAAGATACCGAAGCAGCTCCCGCATCTGACACTTCCGAGTAAAACGGATTTATGGTGAATATCAGGAGATGTTGACATCTACGGATAGGCGCGCTTTGATGAGGTTTAACAATTTAATCAGGTAATTCAGCAGCAACGGCTTCTTGTAGGAGCGAGCTGTGCTCGCGATTCCTACGCGTGTAAAAAAATATGGAATTACCCGATTTATTTTTTAATCTTCATGCAAGCGCACCGATCAACATGGCTATCCTTCTGCTTTTGCCTTTCGGATGTCTTCTCGGGCTCTTTCAAGATTGCGCAGAACCGACGTATTCGGAAAGAGCACATAGAGTGCCTCGTAGTAGGCGAGGTATTCATCTGCATCATCGGGGAGTCTAAAGCCTCCGAACTTAAACTTTTTCTCTCCCTCAACGACAATATCAACCTCGGGAATGTCTCCAAACTGTTTGATTAACTGCTCTCTGAGGATTTTGGCAAACAGCTCCGGGTCATCTGTCTCTTCCATTAATTTTTCTTTTAGATATCCTTCAAGGGACTTTCGGGTGGACTCGTTCGGCCAGAGGACATATTGTGCTTTGGCATAATTAATCAGTACATCAAGGGTTGTGGTGAATCCCCCTGGTGCCAATAATTGTTTTCGCTTATGTTCCGCGACGATATGAACGGCTGGAATGTTCCCGAATTGTTGGAGAAGTTGCGCATGGAAATATTTGGCGTGTAACTCAGGGTCTTTCGTCCCAAACCAGTTGTCGGGAAGCTCCAACTTCCTCAGTTCCTGAACCTCTTCATCACTGATATCGTAAGTGAGATCGCTGGTGTCGTAGAGTTCGCTTGGTATTACGATCACATCTGACGATTTTGTATCGCCCAAAATCAAAGTCGACGATTCCGTATCTTCAGTGTCCCCACACCCGACAAAGAAAGACAGACTGAGGAGACATACAAGAAAGATCAAGCCTACAAAATATCTTTGCATCATTGTTAGATTCTCCTTGAAAAATAGCGGAGTACATATACATGTTCCGCTGACTTGTGATAACTCTATGCAACTTTTATTAGAACGTCACACACACTACCATAACACTTTATGCATAGAACTTACGCAATTTTTGCATGAGACGCTAAGTATTGTGCACCGCTGGCTCCCCTTCCCAGTAACCGGTGGTACCCCGGTTGCAAACCTCGTCAGCAAAGGGGATTGTGTAAGTTCTGATGCAAATAAAACCGAATCAGATCGGTGTCATACAGCATTATAATAGCAAGAATAGCAAGTTTCGTGCCAATTCCCTGAAAAAAGTGGCTATTTGTATCAACGCCTTGAAAGAAACTCCAAGCATATTTTTACCGTCGATCGCCTAAAACGCAGGAATCTACTGAGTTTATCGAAAGCCTCCTCAACGTTCGCTACTTTCTAAAAAAACTGTCTCACTGAGGGGTAGTGGTTTGTTTGTAACCCCTTTTTCCTGCCAACACGCAAAAATTGTAGCATGAATAACATGATTTGTATGTATTTTACTAAAATAACCCAAGTTGCTACTAACAAATATTGGACGTTTCAACAAGGTTTCCGGGCACTTCCCTCACCCCGGAGAGGTACTATTGCTTCGCAGTGAGAATAGAAAACGGTATATTCAAGCAAACGCACCCCGGAGGGGTGCTATGTCTGTAAAGGGTGGCAACTTGCGTTAAAATAACCTAAGTTGCTACCTAACCAGTTTATGCATTTGGACAAGGTTTTTTTAAGCACTTTCTTCACCCCGGGGTCCCCACCCGTTACTGGGAAGGGGGAAGGCGAGGGGTGCTATGTCTATAAACGGTGGTAACTTGCTTAAAATAGGACTTAAGCAATTGTTTCGTAAGTCCCCCTGATAAGGGGGATTTAGGGGTTAGAAATCAAAAAAATCCGCGGTGCATGCTAAATTTGCCTAAATCCTGCTTCGTGTAAGCGTGCCGAATAACAGATAACCGCTGATTGCTGATAGAAACCGAAAACTGAATACCTTGAAGATACACCAGAGCCATTCAGTTCTCCGTAATTTTGATCTTTCGTTCAACAACTCACTCTTGCTGTAGGAGCGACCTCCGGTCGCGATGCTGAAAAACCTCACTGACGAGACTTGATGAAGTTTAAAGAAATATATTGGTAATGCTCTAAACAGATCAGTTTCACGCAAGGCGTATCTGTAATCTTGAAAATCCGTGAATCCTGCAAATCCTGATTCTGACAATGAAGACTACACATTACTCAATTAAATCCATAACCCTCATGAACCCGTGCCTACTGACAACTGAAAACTGATAACCATTCCTCTGACTACCGATAACTGACTACTTCTGAAAATACACGAATTCTTCTTGACTTTCACGAATCTCTCTGATATAGTAATCTTATGCAAGATGCACTCCTCAGCGTACAAAACCTAAAAACCTATTTTCGCACTCCAGAAGGACTTGCCCGTGCGGTTGACGGTATCTCTTTCGACATCAAGCCGAACGAGATTTTCGCGCTCGTCGGTGAGTCGGGTTGCGGTAAAAGCGTCACCGCGCTGTCCGTGATCCAACTCGTTGCGCAACCCGCTGGGTTCATCGCAGGCGGTGCCATCAACTACAAAGGACAGGACATTACACGCTTGTCAGAGGTTGAAAAACGGAAGATTCAAGGCAACGACATCGCTATGGTATTCCAAGAGCCGATGACCAGCCTCAATCCGGTTTTCACGATCGGCTACCAGATTTCGGAGGCAATCCGACAGCATCAAGACATTCGCGGCACCGCCGCACGGAACGCTGCAATCGAGATGCTCGACCTTGTCGGCATCCCGGAACCAGCGGCACGTTACGATGAATATCCGCATCAGATGTCCGGCGGTATGAAACAACGCGTCATGATTGCGATGGCACTCTCCTGCCGTCCAGAGGTCCTCATTGCCGATGAACCTACAACCGCTCTGGATGTTACCATACAAGCACAGATCCTTGAACTCATCCAACGCCTCCAGCAAGAGCTGCAAATGGCGGTGCTGTTGATAACGCACGACTTGGGCGTTGTTGCCAACATAGCCGACCGCGTTGCCGTTATGTACGCCGGAAAGATCGCCGAGATAGGCACTTGGGAGCAACTCTACAAGACACCGCAGCACCCCTATACAGTGAAACTTCTGGAATCGACACCCGCTCGCGATAAACGCGGAACGCAATTACATACAATCGCCGGTAGAGTCCCGAAAGCCACTGCGTATAATGACGGCTGCCGATTCGCCGATCGCTGTCCTAAAGTTATGGACGGGTGCGAAACCATTCCGCCAACATTGCATGCCGTTAATGGTAGCGAACATAACGTCGCCTGCCACCTCTACAACCCTGAACCGCCGTTTAACGCTATAAGCACTGGTGCTGCAAGACTGGAACTCGAAACGGATGCGGATAAAATAGAAGCGTCGCCGACACAGGAAACAGAAACAGAACCGCAATTTCAGGTAAAAAACCTCTGTGTCCACTACCCTATCCAGAAGGGGATCTTCAAAAAGACGGTCGGTTATGTCTATGCTGTTGATGATGTTACGCTTGATATTCCGCGCGGTAAGACGCTCGCACTCGTCGGAGAATCCGGGTCCGGCAAGACCTCTTTCGGCAAAGCCATCCTCCGATTAGGGGTGCCGGTCAAAGGTGATCTTGTCTATGACGGCGTTAACATCGCGACTATCACGCGTCAACACATGCACCCGTATCGGAAACAGATGCAGATTATCTTTCAGGACCCCTACGCGTCCCTGAATCCTCGAATGACCATAGGTGCTATTATTCAGGAGGGGATGCAGGCACACGATATTGGTGAGTCCGCAGAGGCACGCCAAAATCGGGTCGCAGAACTGATGCAGCGCGTCGGTTTATCACCGGACATGGTGACGCGCTACCCGCATGAGTTCTCTGGTGGTCAGAGGCAACGCATCGGTATCGCAC
>JAKZUG010000632.1:0-8067 GCA_047516705.1 Candidatus Poribacteria bacterium
ATGTTGGTTTGGGTTCGACTCAAGCAAGTCGCGTATCAGACACACCAGACCATTTATCAAGTCAAACACGGTTTTTTCTCCCAATACTTGCGACAACAATTGAAATCTCCATCTATTAAGATGGAACTTGCGTAAGTCCTATATGGTAAACCTGCGATTGTTTTAGATATCACTGAAGAAAGTGGTAACGCTATAAAGATTTTCAATTTCGAAGGGAAAAAAGGATCCCAGTTATCTGCTGGAGGAGGAAGCCATTTATACCTGAATAATTCTTCAGGTGAAAAAGCATTTCAGGTATTTGCCACTGATCTGTTCACTACGATGGATATAAATCATGGTGACAAAGGCACTGGGATTGCCTGCCGCGTCTTTAATGGAAGGTCAAGCTCGATGGAAATTAACACCCCATTAAGAAAAGGGGGTTTGGAACTACTCGCTAGCAATCAGGTTGCTAATATCCTATCTATTTCCGATCAGACAGGGAGGAATAGGATTTATATGGACGCTATCTCTGCCCGTCCGTATCCTTCAAAGACAAGCCTATCAAAGGACTTCTCCGTCTCGCCCTCGTTCGACCAAGCATTGGCATAGTTTTTGCCAATTAGGTGCGTCGTCTTTCTTCGCGCTTTGCGACTGGTGCAAGAAATTGACGTGTTCTATAATCCTTCCCGCGGCAGGAGGCGACATCACTGCTAAGTGGTGCCTGCCGCTCCCCATCGCCGGGGAATGGAAGGAGGGAAGGAAATTCCCTGTATTTATCACAATAGACCGTATGGCAGTGAGCCCCGACTGGTTAAAACTGGACCAGAGTCTGACCCATTCGTGGGTTTCGGGGTTAACTGCCACCATTTTTAGTGGATCATTGGCGTTCACCTTGATAAGGGATTAGGATGCCCACACTGTTTGCTGGTGCATGGCGTTCCAGTAGCGGGTCATCCTAATATCGGGGGGCACTTGCCGGGGCGAGTGTCCCTTTTAATAACTTACTGAAACAAACAGAATCGGAGCTTAAGGGCTTATTGTAGTTGCCCGATTGATCGGGCGTTGAGGAGTGCGTTCCCCAGCGATGAATCGCCGAGCTACAAGGCACCGAGTGTTCAACCCTAACGCGATAGGTTATCCTTCAAAACCGATTCAGCGATCTCACCCAACAACTTTAACCGAAACAGAAAGGAAATATTATGAACCATTCCAAACAATGGCTTATCCGCCTCGTTCTCGTAGCGATGGCGTTTATTGGATCCAGTTGTGGTGCCCTTGACGGTGGCGATCCTGAGGTCTATCTTGTCAGAGATTCTGAGGACACTTTTCACTTTCAGTGGAATGAAGCTCCAGTAACGGACCGTATAATCTTGAGTTCGATGAGAAAGGGGACCTGCTTATCGGCTACCCATTCGTAGGTGAGCCGTCTGAGTTGGTTTTTCACTATAAAAAAAGAAGAAGAAAGGTAGTAGATATATGAGTAATTTCAAGCAGAAGTTGATATACATGGTTGTCATTTTTCTATGCACACTGATTACGCTAGCTCCCGCTGAAGCGGCAAATAATCCCCTTGAGGATTTATTTGATGACAAGTTGGGTGGATTCTTTATGGGTGCGGGGATCGGATATGGCATCACCCAATTAGAGGGGAGTTCTTTAGACGGGAGTTCTGCCCGTAACACTGCTGGTCAAACCCAGTGGAAATTGGGATACGCTATTTCTGAACAAACTGGATTCTATGTCACCTCTATTTTCACTGACTTTGAGTTGCAGTTCGGGGTTATGTATTTTTATGAGCCAAAGCAACGCTATTATGTCACAGCGTTAATCGGATTTTCTAGTCATTCGTCGGGGGTCCACGATTGGGGGATAGGTTCTGACACGTTGACCCTTGCCGGTGGTCTTGGTTACGAGTTCCGCCGACACTTTTTTGTTGAAGGCACCGCCGGATACCAGCAGCGGAAGTTTTCTACATCGTTTGCCTCGGCAAGCAGCTCCATAGATCGGAACCAATTTACCTTTGTTGCTACTGTCAACTATCTGTTCTACTAGTGCTAACCTGAGTTGACACTTTGATAAGATAGGGGATTCGCTCGGTAAAACCCGTTTTACAACCGCTCACCCCACAAGTATTAAGGAGGAATTACAGATGTTAAAACTTGTTTTGATTCTCATTGCTGCCATTGGTATCATCGCCTGCGGTGGTGATGATAGCGATGAAATTGTTGGCATTTGGAAAGGAATATATGAAGGGGAAGTAGGTATCCTTACCTTTGCCAATAATGGAAGATACACATTGAATGCCGGAGGCGACACTTCCTATGGAACTTATCTTGTGACGGGAAACCTTCTACGAATAAATTTCGACGGTGAAATAACAGTCATTACCTTCAGTATCAACGGGGATCTAATGACGTGGGTACGAACTGATGATGATGGCGAGCAACATACCATAATCCTTGAGAGAGGACTATAGACTTATATAGTCCGTAGGGCTCATTGATGGGCTGCCACTACAGAATCACGACTAGCAAATCAACAGGGGAAGCTCTAACCAAAATTGGGAGGGAATTATGATTTATGGACGTATCTTATGGAATAAAGAGGGTGCGACTCTATTCGGTATTGATCGGGTGTGGAATGTGACGAAAGTTATCGCCGTGTTTTCGATGTGCTTTGTGCTGGTCATCGGATGCGGAGAGTCTGATATGGATGATTCGGAGTTTGATTTGGAGGATCTACCTAATGTGGATGATCCGACGGTGCGCGCGCAAATCCTTGTGCAAGCATTAGACGAGGACAACTTGCAGACCCGCCAATCTCCTTCGGGGGAAGAGTTACACTATACGCCTAATCAGCAAGTGCCATATACAGGATGGGTTAAAGATGACAGGGAACTCTATCAGATAGAAGGCGGTAAGAGACACGGGTTATATATCGAGTGGTACAGTAACCAGCAGAACGAACAGAAAGGATTCTACAAAAACGGTTCTCAAACTGGGGTATGGACATACTGGTACGAGAACGGTCAGAAAGAGACAGAAGGAATATACAAAGACGGTTCAAAAAATGGGGGATGGACATACTGGTATAGAAACGGTCAGAAAGAGACAGAAGGAATATACAAAGACGGTTCAAAAAATGGGGGATGGATATACTGGTACGAGAACGGTCAGAAAGAGAAAGAAGGAACATACAAAGACGATTCAGAAAATGGGAGATGGACATATTGGAATGAGGACGGGCAGAAATTGAGAGAAGGAACATTCACAGCCGGTTCGGAAGATGTCTTATGGGCATATTGGGATGAGGACGGTCAGAAATACAGTGAATTATTCCACTCCGGTGTCCTTATCGTAGCGTTCAGTCCGGATGGTCACACACTCGCTAGTAGTGGCAGCTTGGCTACTATCCGTCTGTGGGATGTGGCTACAGGTCAGAACATACGAACACTGGAAGGGCATACGGATTGGGTCAATAGCGTAGCGTTCAGTCCAGACGGTCACACGCTCGCTAGTACGTGTTGGGACGATGGGACCATCCGTCTCTGGGAGATTCCTTGATGCTACCCAAAACTACTCTGTTTGTGCTGAGGCAGCTTCCAACTGTGGATTATCCTGTGGCGTACTGGTGCGTGGACTATGCGTGACTGATAGACCAAACCCCCAGGTGTCTTTGGAAGTGAAAAAGGGTGGTGATTGGTTGGAACGGCATCAGGTACAGTTCCTTGACGACGCCTTCAAAGAGGGAGTTTCGCTCGCGATACTGACCAACGGTCTGACATGGTATTTTTATCTGCCGATAAGCACTACGAGTTGGGAGCAATAGAGATTCGCGGTTATGCGTTTATCCCTTTACTGAAAAAAAAGGAAAACTATAGTGAATTCTAAAAATAAATAGACACTTGCGCCCCCCGGTAGGTGCGGTTTCCTAACCGCACCGGTTTTGAGTGTCTCATTAATTCTAAGATCTACTATAGTAACAACTTAGGTTAAATTAGGAGGGAACAACTATGATGCAACAATTGAGTTCGATCCTTAATGTCACAATATTTGTGATGTTAATCAGTTTCATAACGAGTTGCAGTGATGATAATGAACTAATAAGTAACGACTATCTGCCAATTGAGGTAGGAAACTTTTGGACCTTCATTAATCCTGCATACCCTAGGGATTCAGCAGGCAGCATCTCTATCGTCGGGACAACGAGGTTGAGCAATGGCAACCCTGTATTCACTGCTATAACAAGTGATAATGACAAGGGCTATCTGTCCCGGGCTGCTGGGGATCTTATACTATTCCACCAGACGATCAACGACCTTCAAGGAGAGTTGATGTACCAGCCCCCAATTAAGGTTGGAACAACGTGGCAGGGCAGTCAAGGTGAAGCAGAAGTCGTAACACAGGAAACCGTCAGCACACCCGCAGGAATTTTTCAAAACTGCTTCCATATCAATGTGAGTTTTGTTGATGATAATGACTCCTACTCAATCTCAATCTGGCTTGCTAAAAATGTTGGTCCCGTCAAGTTAGCGAGGATTGATGCCAGTGATGGAGACGTTGAGGCAACACTTATCCTCGAGAAATTCAACGCAAGATAATCTTTTCTGAACAAAACGGATACGATCCTAACAGGCTGTTGTAGGCATCAGTGAGATCCGCGGTTTGTCTATAACTGAACTGTCCATTCAATTACCCCAAAGGAGGAGATTTATATGAGATATTCAACTTTACAATTTGGCATAGTCGCTGTAGTCTGCCTGATGATAGCAGGTTGTGCGGCTATTAATACCGAACCCGAACCACTACGGGCAATCATTACCTTTGACTATGTTCCAACAGCAGAAGCTGTATCAGGGTCCGCCGATGTAACGTTTGCAATCGTTGGAGCGGAGTTTGTAGCTCCCACCACCCATCAACAAGGTGTGCCCCTACAATCAGGTATGCTCTTACCTTCGGCACCACCACCACTTTTATTTCAACAACTTATTAATAATATGACGAAGGATTTTGAAGAGGTACTCACTGCCCGAGGCTTCGCTGTTAAAGGGTCCTATCGCACTCTTAGTGAAATGATTTACCCTGATAAAGAGGGTAGTGATTTAATCCTCACAGCAAAAGTCAAATTTAGCGCTGATACAAGTGGTTTGCGGTACACAGATGAAAAAGCGAAAATGATTTTGTCTGGCTGTGTAATGACTCCTGGGGCGTTGATTGCTCTCGCCGTTTCAACTATAGGGCCCGACGACACCAATATACCACTATTTTTTATTGGAGGCGGTTTGGGAATTGGAGCATTAATCTTGGGGTTGAGAGCGACTGGATTTACACCCTCCGGACGAGTGCAAGTTGGAAGCGAGGTTGAACTTGAAGCCTACGAAGGTCTGACGGGTGAGCTTATGTGGTCGAAAAGGATTCCTATTCCGCGGCTTGAGGTAATTCCTAAAGCCATACAGAAGAAAAATCTAGGGGAGATTACGTACCAAGAACTTATGGAAATTGATAACAAATTTTACTCCGATCTTGGTCATCTCTTTGAGGCACAGTATGACAATATTGGGAATAAAATCTACGTTTATCTCGATCCAAGGGAGATGGCGATTGTGAAAAATCAAGCCATGGAATTGCGTAAGCGGAAGGTTTACTAGGAATACCAAACGCTTCACGTAGCAAAGTATTAATCCCTGTAGGGGTAGGTTTCAAACCTGCCCCTACATTTTTTTACACCACTCAATCCATCCCGGTATATCTTCACCATGATGCCCTGTTTTTTGGTGTTGCGGTAGGGTTTTGATTGTCGGACGCTTTTCGACAAATCCCTGCCGTGCTCGTCCGAGAATCGGACGATTGAACTTTAATTCTTAGAAGGAGGAACTGACTATGAAATTTAAGAAGAGGTTAGCCTATTTTGCATTGAAAAGAAGTAAACAACTTTTGGTGTTTACAATAACTTTGTTAGCTCTATCTATTTTGTTCGTTGGCTGTGCCAATCCGGTGGGAACTAGTTACTACGATTTTCGTAAGACAAGGTGGGGCTTCTCCAAAGAGCGGGTGATGCTTAATGAGCAAGGCAAGCGTATGGACCTTAAAAAAGGGAACGTGATTATATTCCATCATTCGATTGGCAATGTTAAGTGCAAATTGGTTTATTGCTTTAAGGATAATAAATTAAGGGCCGCAGGTTATATGACCGATAAACCTGTAAAAGGGGCCCAGAACATTGTTAAGTTAAGCGTTACTGAACTCGGTGAACCAACAGAAATTCTTAATGATGGAATGCTTTGGATAACGGATAGCACACTTATTTATTCAAACGCATATTTGTCGAGAAGAATTGTAGGGGAATACCGAAGAAGCGGAGGAATTTTATCTCATTTAGCGAAGCCCCAAGAACCTGTTGGAAGCTGGGATGGCGTATGGGCGTATATTGACCGTGACTTTTATGAAGAGCTGCAGGACGTGCGATTCCCATTAGACCAACTTTCATTTCATGAAAAACTGCTGTTTGGGGTGCTCAGAAGAAGATCGATTTACTCATACTATTCAGGGCGGGAATTGATTCGCGGGGCAGGGCGGCCCCCAGAGTAGAAATCGAAGGGATATACCTCCGAAAACTTATATCCCAAAACGGAGATTAACCTTAGGAGTTACACAACTAAACGCTCGAAGCCTTGTCGTTCGGAGATTCATTGCAGGACAACACAACTTCCGGAGCCTGATGAATCGGGCAACCACAATAAGGAACAACTCAAGCGAAAATACCGGACGGATTCATTTTCGAGCCTATCGCTTTACACTTTACATCACATTCATGGAGGGAATGGATGAAATCACCTAGACAGCACGTTTGGAAGTGGCGAATTGCGTTGATGATATTGGTGGCTTGGATCGGCCTCGATGGCGTGGAAATGATCACACAAGCGCAGGTACGGCCGCCCCGTCGAAAAAGACGAGTGATGGTCAGTCCAAATGATACACAGAAAAAGGACGAGCCGATGGTTGATATTGGGAAAAGCCTCGTGGAAATCGCCCAGCGTGCGAGTCATCAGAGCATGAATCAGATGGTCGATCTCGCGTTTGTTATTGACGGCAGTGTGCCGATGGAGGGACCTGCCAGAATGGTTGAAAGATCGCTAGCCGATATGGCCGGCACCTTTGCAGAATCAGCGATTGATTATCGGTTCGCGCTCATTTGGTTTCAAAATGTCAATAACACGCCACGAATCGCAGTCAAACCATTGCAGAGAGGACTCAACACGATTGAAGACAACTTTTTCAAAATTGTGCCGCCGCCGAAATTTAAGGGCAATGTTGCCGGATACGGGCTCGACGCGATTATGAAAGGGCTTAACGAATTGCAATTCCGCTGGGAGGCTGAAAAGCATTTCATTGTTGTGACAAATTCGGAGTTGAAAACGGCCTGGGGAGAGGAAAGCGAAAAAAATCAGGTTATCGGAAAGATTCTGGATTGGTGTCAGCAAGACGAGATTCGTATCAACGTTATCGGAATCGGCGAAGAGATACAACTGCAATTAGCCGACTTGACTGACGGCAAATGGTACGCGATCGACAAACATCAACGTAAGGTTGACCATGCACCTTTGATAGATAAGTCCATACTCAAGGTTGACGGGATTTTTAGGCGGATTGCTCAACATATCGCTGAGACAGTGAAACAACCAGTCGATATCGTGTTTGTCTATGACTCCAGTTTGAGCATGGACGATAAGGTGGACGAGGTCTGCACGGGGTTGGATACGTTAGTCAACATTTTGGATAGCGAGGGGCTCGATTATCGATTTGGAGTCATCCGGTTCTGGGCAGGGTTGGGCGGCGGCGAAAGCTCGATTGTCACAACGAAACCGCCGTTAAATGCCGAGCAGGTCAAGAAACTATTTCAGAGACCTAGACGTGGCGATGAACACCTGCTGGACGCAATTATGGAGGGTGTACCCAAACTCCAAACGCCTGACAATCGGCAGCTCGTGCTTTTTATCGTTACTGATGAACCCTCCACCAGTGGGTCAGGGACAGAGCATACATATGCGAAGGCGGTCGAGATTTGCCGCCGCGCCGATGCACAAGT
>JAKZUG010000633.1:0-9309 GCA_047516705.1 Candidatus Poribacteria bacterium
GATAGCCCAGTTCGGTTAGTGCAGAAAGCACTGTCGCAAAATGGACACCCTTTTCCATTAAAAGTAACCGCTTCACATTTTCCAAAATGAAATAGCGCGGACGATGTGTTCTTAAAACCTCTACAATAACCGAGAAAAGCTGTCCTCTTGGGTCGCGAAAACCTTTTTTTTGTCCAGCACTACTGAACGGCTGACAAGGAAAACCGGCCGTGAGCAAATCATGCGAAGGAATTTCATGAGTCAATTCCCGAATATCGCCTTGACGAATTTCAGCGTTGCCAAATTGATTACGATACACCTGACAGGCTTTCGGACAAATATCATTTGCCCACAACGTCTGAAGCCCCTTTTGGGCAGCAGCTAAACGAAAGCCACCGATACCAGCAAAGAGCTCAACTGTTGTTTTAATCGCTTCAGAAGACATTTGCTGTTCCTCTTAACTTTCCATCCAGCACCATTTTGACAGCACCATTTTGATTCACAAGACATACCATATCATCAACTCTGCTCCTATATCAAGCATAAGTCTCGCCTCTATCAACACTATGATGAGCGCGTTTCCCAAAAAGACAGAGATGCGGATTTTCCCTTCCCCAAATTGCTTCTAAATCCCGGGTGCATACGTAATCCTTGAAAAAGCGTGAGACATCGTCTGATTCTCTCCGTTCAGCAAGTCTGTTTTCAATGAGCGTAACATTGTGCAAGTCCAGTTCAATGCCTATGGATTTGCGGCCCAATTGTTCTGCCACAACCAACGTCGTTCCTGAACCTGCGAACGGGTCAAGGACGACATCACCGGGGTTTGTAGAAAGAGAATAATCCGAAGCAGGAGTTGGATAGGTGTCTGCTGCTTGTGCAAGCGATTTCCATCTGCATCGCGCAACGCTTCATCGCCTGCAAAATAGCCGGAGGTCAATTCACGGATATCGTCCCAAACATCGGTTACAAACATACCATTTTCTCGGGCGTGTTTGTAGTCTGCTGGTAGTGGCGGATCAATGCGCAGACGGTGGAAAACGCGTGGCGTTTTACCCTTCGTTGCAAACGCAATAACCTGATAATGCTTGCCGAAACGTTTTACCCCTGGCACTGCCGAGGTCTTCTTTTTCCAGATAATCAGATTTTGGAAAGTCCACCCAGCCTCGCGTAAGCACTGCAAAACGAATTCGGTGTTCTTTTCGCGTTGCATGAAATAAATCGCACCACCATCGGAAGTCAATGCATAGACCTTTGCACAGATCTGGCGCATCCATTCCCAATACTTCTCTGGCGGCATGTTATCATCCCAAGCGTTGTAAGCCTTATCCTGATTAAAGGGTGGATCGAGAAAGGAGAGGTCTACTCTTGCGGCAAAGTCGCTGCTATCCAAGGCAGTTGTGCAATTTTCATGAAGGACGATGTAGTTTTTTTGAGATGAATTGCCCATGGTGTTTACACATTCTCACAATAATCCCCGAGGACAAGCGTGGTTCTACCGTGCCAGCATGCAGATGTGCCGAGTGGATCCCACATGAACTGTGCATCCATGAATAATGGGATCATGCACTATTTTTCCTTTGCCGGGTGGAGGCACAGTCTGGACATTTGCAATTTTACATTAGACCGTATACTGCTTTAGCGTGTCGTCATCTAAATTCTCTAAAACATCTTTCGGGTCGTGCTGCTCTCCCTTTTCCAGTTCTTGTTCAGAGAATCCGTGTTCTGCAATCACGTCTTTGGCAATATAGATAGGTACTTCGCAGCGCAGTGCAAGTGCGACAGCGTCACTGGGACGGCAATCCACCTCAATTGTGTCGCCGTTCACTTCCAAAGTTAGGTGTGCATAGAATGTCCAGCGGCTATTCAGCTGTTCAACCGAGTGTACACACACATCTACTACCTTTGCCTTAAGCGTTTCAATCATATTTTTCAGCAAATCGTGTGTCATTGGTCGCGGGAGCTCAACATTTTCTAAATGCATCTGAATAGCTGCTGCCTCCGATTCGCCAATCCAAATCAGCAGTATCCGATTTAAATCGTCCGCTTTCTCTTTCAGAACCACTATCGGTGAACCTGTACTCCGATCAATTGAGAGAAAGTGAACTTTAACTTCTGTCTTCGCCTGTTTCTCAGTATCCATTTGTGTATCCTTTCATACACCCCGACGTTTAAGGCACCGTCCGTTGGTTATCCTCGCGCCGGTGTTGTTTAAGAGTGAAAATAGACGTGGCATTAGCCGTGTCTTACATTCACAAGAAATGTCAATTAATCGGCATCCTTCAACTCCGCTTTTCTCACATCAAAGATCCGCTTAGCCTCGTCATAGTCTATGAGAATCACAGTATCTCCCTTGACAGGAGTGGCTTCATCGGATTTGGCGCGGCAGCTGACGGTTAATTCCGGGCCATCCGGAACTTGCACACGAGCGGTACCAAAAGTCGTTGTAATCTGTCCACTAATGACTCGTCCACTTAAACCGAGCAGCTGGACATCGCTGATCGCTTTCTCACGCCGCGGAAACAGTTTCAAAAGCGCGATAGAGATATAACGCGTACCGAAGAAACAACAGCAAAGCGAAATGGTACACGATATCCAAATCCGCTCTGGTTTCTCTGGTACATTAAGCAGTACGTTCAAAAGAAGTCCAGTAATCCCCCATGTCGCAAATAGCAACACGAGGACAACTATCAAGGGTACTCTGCCAGCATTAAGAAACTTAAATACGCTGTCAAAAGATAGAAGCTGCGTTTTGGTATCCGCACCTACATCCGCTTTTTCGTCCTTGAATCTCATTATACGTTTAGCAAGGCGAAAGCATACGAGTAGACACACAATCGCCAACGGTACCGTAAACCAGACATTATACGAAACTACGAGGGATGTCAGGACTGCTCTCATGGCTCCCTTCTACTTTTCAATCTGATCCGTAATGTAGATGTAGGCACGTCGTGCTGAACGGAAGTTGATATTATCGATCCAATGGACATTACGCAGGACGCTAATTTCAAGCCTCGCTTGGCTGAGCAGCCGATGTCTGAACTGGCGGACCAATTTCACATCACGAATCTCCGTGAATAATAGATTACATCGGATATTCGCATAAGAAACGGCGAGGCTGCCTATATACCGCTCATCTAAAACCAGCACCCGCCGCGTCGTGATAAAAACGAAATCCGGACGCAGCAAATCTGAACGCCCGAGGATGCACAAACAGACATCTTCATCCTCGCCTATATGTGCTCGCACAGTCTTTTGAATACGAGGTGGCATGTTGGTAAATTCAGCCATGTTATTTCGCGACCAAATCTATACGGCAAGAATCGTATCAGTTGTGGAATGGAGGTGGCGGGAATCGAACCCGCGTCCGAAGGCATTTCAATAGAGGCTACTACATGCTTATCACAGGTTTTGAGGTTCGCCTATAAGGCTCTCCTGTGCAGGATCCATAATAGGCTATCTCAAAGTAATTCGCGGCACGCCCCTTGAGAATGAGCGAGCGGCTAGCCCGTATTATTGCGCTTTAACTTCCCTGACGGGCAGCAGGTCGGTCAAGCGTAGCCGCATTAGGCAGCTAATGCTAATTCTTCATCAGCAATTATAAATGTTCCGCCTATTTAACGAGGCCTGCGGAGACCTCGGCATGCAACCTATATCTCATTTACCTTCGTCGAAACCTTGACACCCCCAAATTGTAAGATGTACGATTACAAACCGCTGTTAGCTATACGCTCGTATCTCATTTGCAGTTGCTTTACGTTCAATCTTATCACGTTTATCGTAAAGCTGTTTACCCATCGCAACAGCCACCTCCAACTTCACCTTGCCATTGCTGAAATACGCGCGAGTCGGGACGATAGTCATCCCCTTTGAACGGATTGAACGTTCAAGTTTCGTGATCTCTCGCCGATGCAGCAGCAGCTTGCGTTTCCGTTTCGGTTCGTGGTTGGCGATATTCCCGTGTTCATACGGACCGATGTGCACATCAATAAGGAACACCTCGCCATCTGTTATTTGCGCGTAACTATCTGTCAGGTTCAACCGTCCTGAGCGAATCGCTTTCACTTCAGTGCCTTGCAAAACGACACCCGCTTCATACCGGTCGCGTAGGTGATAGTCATACCGCGCTTTTCGATTGACGATAATCGTTGGGTTTGTAGAATCTTTGGCATCTTTCATAGTGATTTTAAGTATACCACAGAATTAACGTACATGCAAGAAAAAACAGTATAGAAGTTTTCAGTTTTCAGTCGTCAGCAGTCGACCACCAGAGGTCAATTGTTAACCAGCGAGGTTTCAAACCTCGCCAGCGAAGAGACGGAAACGCAAGGGTTTCTGATCACTGACTGCTGACTGCCAATTTTCCAGAAAAATTGAAGTTTTTTCTTAAAACGGGATTTTAGTTGAAAACTGAAAGTAGATCTGATAAACTATATACTACAGATATCGCGTTGTTAGAAGTGCCAAAGCAGGGTGCTTCGATTGCGCTTCAAAACTGAGAAAGGGGTCTCTTGATGTCAGAACTTTACGATACGCGTGCACCGAACCCGCCTTCACGTGCGATCTTAGTAGGCGTAAAACTACGAAATACTCCGATGCACGAAACAGAAGAATCGCTACAAGAACTCCAGCAACTCACAGAGACTGCCGGCATTGAAGTCGTCTGTGAAACGATTCAATCCCGTAACATGCCAAACCCGACCTATTTCGTCGGCGAAGGAAAGATTGAAGAACTCAAACCGCTTATCGAAGAACTCAACGCGGACGCAATCATCTTTGACGAAGAACTGTCACCGGCACAGACACGCAACCTTGAGAATACACTTGATATCGCCACAATTGACCGGACTGGGCTTATCCTTCATGTTTTCGCGCAACGGGCACTGACTAAAGAAGCACGGTTACAGGTAGCACTGGCACAACTCGAATATGCGCTTCCACGCCTCACACGGATGTGGACACATCTCTCACGGCTCGCGACAGGTGGCGGAGGCGGCAGACACCTCCGGGGTCCCGGCGAAACACAACTCGAAATGGACAAACGCTGGGTACGTAGGAACATTGGACAGGTCAGAAAGGCACTTCAAGCGGTTGAAAAGCAACGCACTGTCCAGCGGAGAAACCGCTCTGAAAAAGTCAAAGTGTCTCTCGTCGGATATACCAATGCCGGGAAATCGACACTCTTCAACCGTTTGACAGGTGAAAGCGTCTTGGTTGAAGATAAACTCTTCGCAACTTTAGATTCAACCACGCGGAAGGTGAATTTGCCACAAAAGCAGCAGATTCTCCTGAGCGATACCGTCGGATTCATCAAGAAACTGCCACACCAGTTAGTTGCGGCATTCAAAGCGACACTCGAAGAAGTCACGGAAGCCGACCTTCTGCTTCACGTCGTTGATGTGAGTCATCCAGAAGCAGAAGCACAGATAGCCGCCGTAAACGAAGTCCTTGGCGAATTGGATGCTACTGATATTCCGACGCTTATGGTTTTCAATAAAATTGATCGGCTCAAAACGGAGGACGACCTACACATCCTGCAGTGCCAGTACCCAGATGCGTTTACAATCTCCGCGCAACGCGGCGATGGCATTGAGACATTAATGGATACATTGGCAAAGCGTTTTGCCGAACTCGGTACGAGCCTCTCCTTAAGTATTCCATACGCAGAAGGAAAAACTCTCGATTTACTCTATAAACACGGGACCGTGCTTAACACAGAATACACCGAGGAAGCCATTCAGGTCAAGGCACGTCTGCCGAACCGCTACCTCAAATCGGTCTCCGAATTTTTGGTCTCTTCTTAAGGATAGAAGATAAAGATGCGATGGCTTGACCAGACTGACATCGGACACGACTTGCAAATCTGTCCAGATTGTGACAGGGAATATGAGGTACTTGACCAGTTTTTGGGCAGTCCGTCGGAAGAACAATCGCGCAACTGGATTGATGCCGTGTTCAACGATGCGTATTATGTCGCTATTCGGTGTCCGCAATGCCTCGAAATCCGGTACCTCTGTATACAATCTCTAACTGCTACACAGTTTCATAGCGAAAAGGAAAAAGAGGAAAATAAATGAAGATAGGCGTTACCCAAATCATACTCGGAAACATGTCGTTAGATGATACGCTCTCGCTCTGTCAAGATGCCGGATACGATGCCGTTGAACTTACTTTCGGTGAAGGAAAAGATACCGACATCAACATGAGCGATGTGGAGCTCCGAGACATTGCAGCGAAGTGTGAGGCGGCAGGTATCGAAATTGGCAGTATTACAGCCGGTTACGCCGACCGCGGCAACCTTCTCAGTTTGGATGCGACACAGCGCGAAAAAGGCGCGGTTTCTCTTGCTCGTGGTTTGGAAGTCGCGGGTGCCCTCGGTGTCGGTGGAATTCTATTGCACCCCGGTCAACTTACTGCTGAGGGGACATATCAAGAAGTTTGGGATAACCTCGTCGGTATTCTGAAAGACTTAGCACCTTCTGCAGAAGCACACAAAGTTGCAATCGGGCTCGAAAACGTCTGGAACAAATTCCTACTCAGCCCTAAAGAGATGCGCGATATTGTAGATGAGATAGACAGCGAGTGGGTAGGTACCTATCTCGACACTGCCAACATGATGGCTTACGGCTACCCCGAACACTGGATCCTTGAACTCGCACACCGCATCAAACGGGTACATTTCAAAGATTTCGCCCGCGGCGCGCACCAGTTCGTCAACCTCTTAGATGGAGATACGGACTGGAAAGCAGTCATGGAAGCGTTCCGGTCGATCGGTTACGATGGCTACGTCATTCACGAAGTCGGTGGTGACAGGGCAGCCCAAATCGACCTTGCGAAACGGATGCGTAAAATCGTTTCTATGTAACTGTAACCGCAAAAAGAGAAGGCGATGGCTTTACGAGAAACCATCGCCTGATGCCGGAGGTCGGACTCGAACCGACATGGACCTAGGGCCCGCGGGATTTTGAGTCCCGTGCGTCTACCAATTTCACCACTCCGGCTCTGCTTAGCAAGATATATTATAGCACATTTTCAGCAAAAAGTCAAATTTCCAGTTTTCAGCAGTCAGCCATCAGCAGTCAGTTTCCATCAGCAGTCAGCAAAATAGCAATTAGTTATCGGCGACTCGTGAGTGTCGCGACCGAGAGGTCGCTCCCCCAGCGAAAATTGAATAAACCCCTTTAAAAAATCATGACGAACCAACAACGAAACCTTGCACCTGAAAGCATATTCCAACGTTTTTTTACGAGCGCGACAGCACTCCTTAGCCAACTGCATCAAAGGGAGACATGGCAGACTTTATGGCATTGGGGACTCTGGCGCATTATACCCAAACGTCGCCGCATTCTTAGACTCATACAACAACTTCAACCGCTTCACCCAAACGCCCCTGCTGAAATGCGTGCGCTTAGAGATGAAGTCTTCACAAAAAGCTGCTTAGAACTGAAACATCCGGAACAAGAACAGATTGTCTTGGATACTCTGATACACGCACACCAACCGCTCGGTTTTGAACAAATCTTTTTTGCAGCTATCTATCCGGTCTTACTCAAACGCGACATGGTGGTAATCCCAATCACGACTGAAACCGCACACCGACTTGACGTAGAAATCGGTTATCTTGGACACAATGAAGATTATTTCTTCTGGATTCTTGAGATCGACGGCACAAAACGCCTCACACTCGACACGCAGCTCAATCCGAGAATGGAGACGCGGGACGACAAACGCTATGTGATCTATTCACTCGGAAGTAGTGGACTTGTGGATACAGACTTTACCGAATATGCGGCGCAATGGCTGCTCGACTCACCCCGTTTGACAATAGCACTTCCGCTGCTCGCTGCAGCTTATGCCGATCAGTGGATCCTCAACGCACGCCTCTATTTGACACACATCCTCACAGATCTGAAAAAGCGGAATTACCAGATCACAGCAATGACAATACCTGATTTTGAACGGGAGCGGTTGTCACTTTTACGCCGTCTCTCCCTGGACCGGCTAAGAAAACGTCAACTTCTGTCCGAACGCCGAAATCGGTGAGGTAGATACCCGGCTCAATTGAGAAACAGATGCCAGAGATCAAGGCACGTGCATCACGCGTCTCTAAGTTATCTAAATTCACGCCGTTTCCGTGGATAACAGTGCCGATGTTGTGTCCAGTACGGTGAATAAAGAATTGTCCGTATCCTTTTTCAGTGATATATCCGCGGACACAATCATCCACTTCATAACCGTGAATTGGCTCATTAACCTCCCATTTTTCTCGGATGAACCGTATCGCTCTATCCCGCGCTTCCTTGACAATATCGAAAATCTCAACGTACCGATCAGGGACAGTTCCGCCCGCATAAGCCACCCACGTCGTATCCGCAAAAACCGCATCCGGCTCTTTCTGCTTTGCCCATAAATCAATCAAGATGAAGTCGCCCGCTTTAATCTCTTGGGTATTCGTTGAGGTAGGGGCATAATGTGGGTCGCTACTCTTTGCATTCACAGCGACAATCGGTGGGTGGTCTGTGACCAAGTCCATCGCATCAAATCGTCCAAGAATCTTTTGCTGCACGTTATATTCGGTAATCGTTTTTCCGTCACGCAGCTGCGAACCGATCCACTCGAAAGCATAATCCTTCGCTTGCAATACCAAGTGTGCGGATGTTTGATGTCCTGCTGCCTGTGCCTCGCTCAGACGCGCCTCTATCCGCTGCGCGAGTTCCGCAGATGTTTGCACCTCAATCCCAAACGAACGGATCCACTCCAGTGTGCCGGCATCTACTCGCGAAATATAAGGAATCTCGGCGTTTGGTGAATACTCCATCGCAACCGTTTTGACTCCGCCAAGTAGGGTACGCATTGCCTCGTCAAGTTCTTCCCATCCCGCGTAAAGCGCGACCTGTCCTTGCACACCAACGAAGTTTGATGTCTCAATCCGATGAATCAGCCACCGCGGCTCGCCGTGTTTAGGGATGAGGCAGAACCATCGGCGGGTGATATGTGCCCCCGCCAAGCCTGCGACGTTCTGTGCGATCGGGTTTATCCCACGAAAATCATACAGGAGCCACGCCTCTAAGTCCAATGCTGCCAGTTCACGCTGGATTTCGGTTATCTTTATGTCAGTCAAAGTCTTCCTTCTTTCTGTAGGAAGGTATCTTCCATTGTCTCCGTTTCTATGAAAATTAACGTGAGTTTGATAATAAAATGTGAGTTCGCTCTAAGCACTTTTCATGGCTAAAAAAGCGGTATTATTGTAGCATAAACTGTTAGTTTGTGCCGTTTTTTGCCAAAACTGACAGAGGACGCTACGGCTGAAAACTTTTTTCAAACTCACGTTAA
>JAKZUG010000634.1:0-2555 GCA_047516705.1 Candidatus Poribacteria bacterium
AACAGATCTGCGATTTGACGGCACTTATGGAAAAGATTGGCTATTAGCTACTGATAAGCGACTTATTGCTTTTAATCAGAACGGCGTTCTCGGACATGACATTCAAGAGGTGGACCTCAACTCTGTTGAAGACATTGAAGTCCTTGAGATGTACGGGAATAACATACTCAAGGTTACGACGTCGGAAAATGCCTTTGAATTGGCACGTTATTCAAAAACATTAACTCCGAAGTTCAATCTTACTGTATCAGAATTAGAAAGATTATCTTCATCAAATGGTACCGGTGCGGAGGGAGAACGGAGACGTCGAGGTCCCGGACCTGGTGGACGGCGCGGTAGACGAGGTCCGGGAGTTGGGAGTACTGCGGGGTTACAACGAGGTGGAGACAAGATTCGATGTGAAAAGTGCGGTCATCCAATCCCGAGTTGGACTGGTGTCTGTGTTAACTGTGCTCAAAACAGCAAACTCATTTTCCGCCTGTTCAAATATGCTGTCCCATTTTTACATGTCATGATTCCTGCTTTCCTTATGATGCTGGTAATCCGGTTCGTCTCTGTGCTTCCACCTATTCTAAGTAGAGAGTTAGTTGACAATATCCTTAACCCCGTTGGAACTGTTATCTCTGCCGCTGTTTCTAATGGAGAAGCGATTCCCGAACAGATTCCAGAAACAAGTTGGGGACACATAGAAGGCATAAAAAATATTTTAAGCGGGTGGTTCGGCAGTATGCCACTCGGTGGTAGTTTTGGACATCTAATTTGGCTTATTCTGTTCATGGCAGGTATTAGAGTCTTTTCCATGATGATTTCCTCTGTTCGTGGGTATATGATGGCATGGGTAGGTCAGAATATCACCCGACGACTGCAAAACGAGACTTACGAACATCTGAACGCGCTCTCCATTGACTTTTTCCATGAACGTGACACTGGTAATCTGATGTCCAGGGTCACGCACGATGTATCAAGACTTCGGGATTTCATAGCAAATGGACTACAGGATATTATCGGCGATTCTCTCACCCTCATCAATATGTGTATTATCATGTTCATTTTCAGCTGGAAACTTGCACTTTGGACTCTAATTCCGATCCCCTGTCTAATCTTTTTCACAATCTTTTTTGGTAAGAAAATGAGCAAAGTGTATCAGGTTTTATGGAAACGGTACTCCCAAATTAGTACGATCCTTGCAAGCACTATTCCCGGAATGCGAGTTGTCAAGGCATTCGCACGAGAGCGGTATGAGATTAGCCGGTTTAGCGACATAACCTATCAAGTGTTTGATGGAGAAATGAAAGCTGCAAAACTTGGAACGCTTTACCGCCCAATCATGCAATTAATCACCTTTTCCGGCTCTATCCTGATTTGGTTAGTTGGAGGATGGCAGATCTTCCAAGGTGATTTAACCCTCGGTACTCTGGTGATGTTTCAGTCATACATGATGCAATTCTTTGGTCCTGTGTCTACTCTCTGCCAAATGAATGAAAGGTTCATCCGTGCAGGCACCTCCGCAGAACGTGTGTTTGAAATATTAGATACACCACCCACCATTACAGATAAAAAAGATGCAATAGCACTTGCAAATATTAAAGGGGACATTGAATTTAAAGATGTCTATTTCTCTTACGATAACGAAAAGAATGCTCTCAACGGGGTTAGTTTCCAAGTCAGTGCTGGTGAGATGATTGGTTTAGTTGGACATAGTGGCGCAGGAAAAAGTACGCTTGTCAATCTCATCACCCGTTTCTATGACCCAAACCGAGGGGCAATAGTTATAGACGGTCACGACAGTAAGGATATTCGGATCAAGGCACTCCGACAACAGGTCGGTGTCGTGCTACAAGACCCATTCCTGTTTGAAGGTACGATCGCTGAAAATATTGGTTACTCAAAACCTGGGGCATCTCGATTTGAAATTATCGCTGCTGCGAAAGCAGCAAATGCTCACGATTTTGTTATCAAATTCCCTGACGGTTACGATACGATGGTCGGTGAACGAGGCGCGCGGGTTTCCGGTGGCGAACGGCAACGAATCTCTATCGCACGGGCAATTTTGAAAAACCCACGCATTCTCATTCTTGACGAAGCGACTTCTTCAGTTGATACTGAAACGGAATCCAAGATCCAAGAGGCTTTGGAACGACTCGTCCGAGGTAGAACGGTGTTTGCAATCGCGCATAGATTGTCAACTTTGAAATATGCTGATCGACTCGTTGTCTTGAAAGAGGGTGAGGTTGACGAAATCGGGACACATGAGGAACTCATCGCCCAGGATGGCACTTACGCAAATCTGTGTGAAAAACAGACCGAATTATCCAAGATTCATGCATGGTAGCATTATGCAATAGGTTGTAGGAGAGAAGTTAATGTATGAAGCGATAAAAGTTACTGACGAATTAGAATTTCTTGACCCAAGCAAGGTAAGCATCGCTCGGAACGCATTTGAAGAACTTGTTGTCCAACTTCCAGATGGAACAACGTATACGAAAGTTGAACCTGTACGTAGTTTCCCAATAAATGAAGCCACTCGGTACATTGCCCTTTTAGATGACGAGGGA
>JAKZUG010000635.1:0-4914 GCA_047516705.1 Candidatus Poribacteria bacterium
GCGTCTGATTCCTTGTGCTCATAGACTTCCACTTTCACTACTTTTCCTTTCATGTCCAGTCCAACAGCACCTTCAATGACACCTCGCGGTCCGGCTTGGTGTTGTTCGCTGATGCTGAAGGACCGCGAGGTGTCATTGAAGGTGCTGTTGGACTGGACATGAAAGGAAAAGTAGTGAAAGTGGAAGTCTATGAGCACAAGGAATCAGACGCGATTGCAGATGAGGAATTTCTCAGGCAATTCATCAGTATGGACATAGACGATGCTTTCAAGGTTGGAGAGGACGTTGAAGCTGTCGGAGGCCATGAAAATGCCTCAAACGCAGTCGCCTTGCTTCCAAAAAAGGCGTTGGTGATGAGTTATGCTCTCTTCCTCAAACGGAAGCCGAAACCTGATACTGAAAAAACGCCTGGGCCCGATACGCCAAAAGATATGCCTGAAGAGAAAGAGATGCCGGAGGTTGAAGACTTAAAATCCCTCATGGCACTAATGATAGATGATTATTTCGTGGTTGTTGACTACTTTGACGACAAAGTTGACAAAACGAAAGCCGTTGAAGCGGCGAAACGACTCGCCAGATATGCAAAAGGCATCACAAGTTTTGAACCGCCAAAGAACGCGGATCAGACAGAGGAGTATGTCTATTTGCAAGACAAATTTAGCGAAACGCTCCTTAAATTTGCTGAGGTACTTGAGAAGGAAGGCGTTTCTGAAGAGACGCGCAAGCAGTGGGACGCTATTGTTGAATTAGTCAATCAGGCACACCTCCGGTTTAGCGAAGAAGAGATTGACCTAGACACGTATTAGTAGTGGGCGTTGCGCCTGACACAGAGAAGTACGGAACATTTAATTTTAAAACCGAACCCATGATGCTCAACCGTGGACAACACTTGGTAGAGTGCTGACGTGGCATTTTACCGAAGGTCCACTTGCACAACTTGTTTACCAAATGGATAACATCAAAAAACCGACGTGAAGTCCCACAATTGTGCCGCAACTTTTGGTCGTTTGATCGGAGACGATATGAAGAAGTGGATATGTTACTTGTGTGTAGTAGGTGTGTTGGTAGGTGCGCTGCAGACATCGGCACAGGTCCGTCCGCCTCGGCGCAAACATAGGATAATGGTAGATCCGAGTGCGAAGAAGCAGGATACCCTCAAGGCGGATATAGGTGAAAGCCTCAAAGATGTTGCGAAACGCGCAGCGCAACACTCCCAGCCGCCGAAGGTGGATGTCGTGTTTGTCGTTGACGGTAGCAAACGGATGTCAGGAGTGCTCACAGATCTTGAAAAGAGACTCGTCGATATGCTTGCCGTTATAGAAGCGAAAACGATGGATTATAGGTTCGCGCTCATAAGCTTTCAATCGGTGCAGGGGGAACCGCGCCACACAATTCATCAATGGACCTTTGACTACCTCGGCATTGAAAACACTTTCCGGGATATAAGGGTCCAGTCTGACAATAGCACTGGATCTGGATATGGACTTGATGCAGTCGTGAAAGGTTTGAATACGTTAGATTTCCGCGAAGGCGTTACAACACAATTTGTTGTAATTACCAACTCACGGATGCGCACTGAATGGACAGAAGCGGATGCTAAGAACAGAATTAGTGAACAGATTGTTAAGCTATGTCGGCAAAACAGTGTACAGCTTAACTTTATCGGTGTGAGCGAGAAAGTCCAAGCGGAACTCACCGACCAAACGGGTGGCAAATGGTACCCGATTGATTCATATCAGCGGCGTATGGACGGACAACGCATTCAGAATGGCGAGACAGTCGCTGATAAAGCACTGCTTCGGGTGGATGGATTGTTTAAGCGCATTGCTGAGCACTTGGTTGAGAGTAGACCGGACAAAGTAGATGTCGTGTTCGTCTTCGATTACAGTCTGAGTATGCAAACCAAAACGGACGCTGCCTGTGAGGGTTTGGATCTGATGGTCTCTGTGTTTAAATCGGCGGGGTTAGATTATCGGTTTGGGATTATCCGATTTTGGGCAGCAGTAGGTGGCGGCGAAAGCACTATCGTCGTAACCAAGCCTCCGTTGGATCCCGAACAGGTGAAGGCGATGTTTCGCCTCCCAAAATCTGGTGATGAGCACCTGCTGGATGCCGTCATTGAAGGTGTACCGAAACTGCGGACAGCACCGGAGCGCGACCTTGTGCTGATCATTGTCACAGACGAACCAACGAGCAAACGCACCGAAAAAGGGTATACAGCAGGCAAAGCGATTTCAGTTTGTCGAGGTGCACATGCGAGAGTTTATGTTATCGGCGGTGTCGCCTCTATGCGAAGCAGCTCCATGACGGATAGTTTCCAGCGTCAGGTCGCTCAGGTAACCAAAGGTGAACACTATGTTATGCCGGGTGCCCTGATATGGCGGGGCACCGGTGCTGACGAGCGGCGGTAGTCGTGTTGTGTAATCTTTTCGGTGATTGCCTATCATTCCAGAGCGAGTTCATCTGCTGTTTTGGCGTGGATAGCGATGAGGACGAAACAGGTGGACTGCAAATTGGCAGTCGGTTCCGTCAGTTCAATCGGCGTATTGCTGACGAAGCTGCCATCTTCTTGCCGTGCATCTGTCAAATAGTTGATTGCAACACGGCGGGTATTGAACGGATCGTTTCCAGCCGCAAGTGCCGTAATCGCAATAGCGGTGATTTCTGGGTCGCTTGGGCTATTTTTGTATCTTCCGAACCCGCCATCAGTGTTCTGTAGTTGCTTTAACCATGCGATTTGTGCATCGATGTCGTAAACAGGTTCTAAACCTTGTATCACCCAAGATGTCAAGAAAACGTCGGATTGCATGCCGCGTTGCAATGCCCAACCGCCATCAATTTTGATGGCTCCCGCCAACCAATCTGCGCCTTTAGAGACGGGTTCAAAACTCTGTTTGAAACCGAGCCTCCTGAATCCTGCTAAAACGGTGGCAGTGTAAAGAACGTTATCAGGGGTTCGTTCCTTTTTACCCCAACCACCGCTCCGATTCTGTGCTTTTTTCAACCAACGCAGTCCTTTGAAACGTACTTCGGGATCCGTCTCTGCCGTCGTTAAAGCGATAAGTGCAAAAACAGTGTGTGCGGTGTTATTGTTCCAACTCCCGTTATCCATTTGCGTATTTCGCAGATACGCGACCCCTGTTCGGGTTACCTGTGAACCGGTACCCCATCCTGCGTCGATCAATGCCCAAATAGCAAACGCAGTACTTTCTACATTGCTGTCTCCACCGGGGACCAGGGGCCATCCACCATCTCGGTTTTGGTGCTGCACAATATAGGTTTTCGCACCCTCTATGGTTTTGAAGAGCGGAGGTCCCTCTGATACTTCATTAGAAGCAGTGGGGACTTTAGTATCTGCAACGGCATTCCCAGTAATCCCGATTAAGAAGTTCAACAGTATGTAGCAACAGACCAGTATGAAAATGCTTTTGTGGTTTCTCATTTTTCCACCCCGCTGATAACTTTAGCACACTATGACTGTGGCTCTATCACAACTTTGTAAACGCCTTCTTGTCCAAGCATATCAATGCCCCTTTCCAACTGGTGCAACGGCAGATGACGCGTGATCAATTCCTGTCACGGCGCGCGTGTTATCTGGAGATAATCCAATGCCGTCTGAAACTGAATCTGCGGATACGCCCATACACCACAGACATCGAGATCCTTGTTGCAAATTTGGTGTGGTCGCACACGAGTATCCCCGGAGTCTGTGTAATGTCCGACTTCAATAACTTTCCCACCGCGTCGTACCACGTCCAACGCTTCGGAGAAAACCACCGGCAATCCAGCGCACTCAATCGCGATGTCCACGCCGACACCGTTTGTGAGCTCCTGAATCTGTTCCACTCGTTCTTCAGGCGTTGTGTCTCCGACATTGATAACTACATCCGCGCCCATCTGCTTTGCCATGTCCAACCGGCTATCAACAAGGTCGGTGGCAATGATAGTGCCGGCACCGCTATCCCGTAACACAGCGACAACGAGTAGACCGATGGGACCACATCCAAGCACTGCTACACGGCTCCCGATGCTATAACCATCTCCAACCTGCGGCAGTCCGGGTGCACACGCGCGTTCGACGGCGCGCGTCGCAACCGCCACCGGTTCTGTCAATACCCCAATCTCCTCTGGAACACCGGCAGGCATCTTATAGACCCAAGAGTTACCGTGGATATAGGTATACTCCGAGAATTCGCCGTTCAGATATGGCGGCGTTTCACTGTTGCTAAACCCATAGATGGTTCGTCCGGAACATAAGGTCGGACGGCCCGGTACATGCAAGCAGTAGTAGCATCTACCGCAGTTTTTTGAACCCGGTACCACCGTCACACGGTCACCAGCTTTGATGGGACCGCCCATCACATTCATAACCTGATTCGCGTTTTTGCCGATCTCAGCAACTGTACCGACGACTTCGTGCCCTGGGATGACCGGAAATTTCAGGGCAGTGTGCCCGAGGTACATGTGTTTATCGCTTCCACAAATGCCAACTCTGTCCACTTGTAGCAAGAGCGCGTCATCTGCGGGTGTCGGTTTCTCAAATTCGCGGATCTCTATCTGCCCCGGTTGGAGCATCACCGCCGCTTGGACTTGCATAGTTAGGATTCCTTATCTTATTTTTTGTAGTTTGTTTTATCGTGACCAGAGCGGAATTAATACTTTTGTTAACTGCGCTAAACTCTCCAAATTGTGTGCGGGGAGGAAATAGTCCACATACGGCAACGCCGTGCGGATACCTCGGCAAATTGGTTGATAACCGTCACTACCGAGCAACGGGTTGAGCCAAATCAACCGGTAGGCGTGGCGATGCAACATCTCCATAGAACGCTGCAGTACATCTACATCGCCGCGATCCCAACCATCACTGATGAGAATGACTACAGTACGATACGCCGAGAAAGAGGGTGCGAACTG
>JAKZUG010000636.1:0-3609 GCA_047516705.1 Candidatus Poribacteria bacterium
ATAAATACCGTAACGCCTGCTACTATCAGAATCGTTTTTGCTGTGATAATGGTCAACGAGTAGCGGCGCGGGTGACGCAGCAGCGATGTTAGCACCTCGTAACGTTTGCCGCCTTCCTCGGCGAACTTGAGAATATCGTCCCGTGTTAACCGAGCGAGCAACGCTTCAGCGGTTGAAAACAGCGCACTGAAAAGTAAGAGTATACCTAAGCTAACGAGTTTGATGACTAAGTCTAGGTCGTCCAAACGTAAAATTACACCCCCTATAAACTGGTGCGCAAAAGTTAGCGAATGATTGTGCTACGATTCCCTTAATAAACCGAAGATGGTATTCTGCTTTTCAAACATAACTGTGGTTTCTTCTTGTGTTTGATGATCGTATCCAAGCAGATGAAGTGCACCGTGTATCGCGAGTAATGCGACTTCGGTTTCAAGACTGTCGTAGGTTGCCTCTTGTTTTTCGGTTTCAAAGCTGCTGTGAGTTGCGCTAAACTGATCGCCTGTCGTCACTTGTCGTGATGCGGTTTCGAGGGATATGACGAGGTCGCCGAGTAGATTCGGATTCACATTACCATCTTCGCCCTCACGCATCGCAAAAGCCAGCACATCCGTCGGCGCATCAATGCCTCGATAGTCGCGGTTGAGATGCTTGATGTCAGCATCGTCTGTTAAGAGGACACTGACTTCACACGCCTCTGCGTCATGTGCTTTTAAAGTTGCGAGCACTGCATTGTGAATCACTTCTACGTCAAAGGTGGTATTGTTACTCGTATTCGTAACGCGAATCAAAACGGTTATTCTTCTGTGTCGGGCGTACTTGGTAGGTTACCCCCGTTCCGTCTATTGTTGTGTGGTGATGCCTGTTCGTAAGCTTCGACGATACGTTGGACCAGTTCATGCCGCACGACATCAATTTTTGAAAAATAGATGAACTCGATTCCCTTGATATCTGAAAGCACTTCTTGGGTGTCCGCGAGTCCTGAGATTTTGTGTGTCGGCAGATCTGTCTGCGTAATGTCGCCTGTGACCACGGCTTTTGAGTCAAAACCGAGGCGGGTTAGGAACATTTTCATCTGTTCGATGGTGGCGTTTTGTGCTTCATCAAGAACGACAAACGAGTTATTGAGCGTCCTACCTCGCATGAAAGCGATCGGTGCTACCTCAATAATATTTCCCTCGATGTATTTATCGAGTGCTTCTGGGGGCATCATATCGTAGAGTGCATCGTATAAAGGACGTAGGTATGGATGCACTTTGTCTGCAATATCGCCGGGTAAAAAACCGAGTTTCTCACCGGCTTCAACGGCGGGTCGTGTTAGGATGATACGGCTCACCTGTCCACTTTTGAGTGCGGAAACAGCCATCGCCATGGCGAGATAAGTCTTCCCTGTTCCGGCTGGTCCGATACCGAACACAAGGTCGTTGTGTTTGATTGCCTCAACGTACCTGCTCTGACCGGCAGTCTTCGGACGGATGACACCGCGTTTTGAGAATACCGGAATAGACTCGGCTCCCGTGTCACCTAAGGTGTCTCGTTCATCGACACCCGATACGCGAATCGCATAGTTGACATCGGTTGCCTGAATGCGTTCTCCTTTCCGGATGCGGTGGAGTAGTGATTCGAGAACCGTTGTCACTCGGTTGACCTCTGTGACGTTTTCGCCAATAACAGCGATGTTGTCACTTTTCAAAACAACGCGCACATCGAAATTGTCTTCAATGATTTTTAAGAAGGCATCGCTTTGCCCGAAGAGAGCTTGCACTTCAGCGTTACTCTGTATGGGAACACCCTTTGATTCTTGTTTTTGCAATCGGATTCTAATCCTCCCGTTTTTTATCTGGGAAACTCACAAGTTTCCCGTGTATATGCTGCTTAACTTAACAAAATTGGCAAAAAAAGTCAAATTTTAGGGTTACGCAGGTGCCAGCACTATGTTTTTCGGCACCGTATCAAATCCGCTGTGCGTAAGTTCTATGGGATTATTCCTATTGTACAATGTCATCAAACAAAAGTCAAGTGGTTTTTATTCTCGTCCATAGAATTTGATTTCGCGAATCGCAGCACCTTTGAGTGGAATTTGCATTTCCTCTTCTCTTTTCTGCTTCTGCCACCGTCGGCGTACCTTCTCGGTTGCCTCTGGGCTTGTGTTCATCGCTTTGAGCGAAGCCTCCATCTCTTTGATGGCAGCCTCGCTGTACACTCCCACATTTTCCGAGTCTGCTAACACATAAGCGGTCAACCGCAGGTAGAGAATTTTCCGTCCAATCTGGAACCGCACCGGTTGTGTGCTTTTGACTGCCTCACCACGTTTGTCTTCGACAGCCTCAAACGAAAGTTGCCACTTTGACGATTGCTCTTCGGCAGTGGTATCCAAAACGAAACGGGGATATTTGAAGCGGGGTAGACCTCAACATAGGCGATATACGTTGGTGTGTCCAGTTTAATTAACGTTTCCGTTTTGAGGCTACCTACCACTTGACGCTGATACTGATGCTGGTTGCGGAACCCTTTTTGGATAGTTCCGTGTGCCTCAAAGATGCCTACCGTTTCCAAGTCTCCATCTACCATCGCAGGGTTTTTCTCACAGGTGAGCCGCGAAGTCGAAATCTCCACTGGAGGCGTTTCTTGCAGCATCGCACACCCCAAGGTGCCAAACATTGATGCCAGTGCAACAAAATAGCAAGACATCTTGAAGTTATAAGTTTTCGATTTTCTGTTCATAGTGTTTCTTTCTTTATGAGTGCGCGCTCGCGAAACATGTCAACAGGTTTAAAGTGGCTGCCGTCCGTAGAATTTGACTTCTCGGATTGAAGCACCTTTGAGCGGAATCTGCATTTCACCGTATTCATCACCGTGAGACACATTGTCTAAGTCTTCCAACGCGTTGGCTGTCAACTGCAGATAGAGAATCTCCCGGCCAATCTGGAATCTCACGGGCAGCGTGCCTTCCACTTTTATACTTCGTTTATCCTCTACTGCTTCAAACGAGAGTTTCCGGTTCGGCGGTTTTATGCCAACATCCAAAGCGAGGTTACGGATAGTTGATGCGGGGTAGACTTCAACATACTTAATATATGTTGGTGTGTCGAGTTTAATTAATGTTTCCGTTTTGATGCTGCCTTTCACCACACGTTGATACTTGGAGTTGTCGATGCTCAGATGCCAGAGGTTACCGGTGATTACCCCAAACCCCTTTTGGACACTCCCTTTTGTCTTAAAGGTGCCTGCTGTTTCTAAGTCACCATCTACCATCTCAGGGGTTTGGTCGCAGGTGAGACGCGAAGCCGGAATTTCAACGAGGGGTGCCTCTTGCAGCATCGCACACCCGATAACACCAAATATCAGAACCAGTAGCACACTGAATACTCGCATTCTCATTTTCTTCACCTCTTTATCAGATGTGGAAAACCGTTTTTATCCTGTTTACGGACTGAAAACCCAATCCTTTAGGTTTGGGATGAAAGTCCGCCCTCGTTAATGAGACCAAATGCTTGGGAAAAGCGTTGACATTCGGTCTAAAATATTGTATAATTTACATCAGACTGGTCGCTTCAACGTTTCATAAACTCCTAACTCAAAAACTTGCATTTGTGGATTTCATATACCAAG
>JAKZUG010000637.1:0-3993 GCA_047516705.1 Candidatus Poribacteria bacterium
CCGACAAATGCCACACGCGCATTTGGCGTTGATTCAGAAAGTGCCTTATCCTCCCTCGATACCGTTTTAGGCATCGCACTTTCCCCAACCGATAGGAGTTTTAACATGAAACTCTTTTTAGATATAGGCAAATACCAGCAAGAGATCATTCTCGCAGTTATTCTCGCTTGTAGTATTGTCGGAATACTGCTACTATTCGGATTAGGATTATCTGATATAACATATCAGAGTATGTCGTCCGATCACATTATCGGACAACAACGGAAATATCCAAAATCAACAAGGCTGCCTTATACGCTGAACACAGTGAAGTTAGGCATAACCGACACGCAACAAATGCATGTCAAATGAGGATAAATTACTCATGAAAAATCAAATGAAATGGGGGCTTGCAACCCTCATCCTATTACTCGGTATCGCCGCCGTGTTCTTACTGATGGACAAGGACACCGCGAAGACACCGAAAACGACTTTAGGGCAATCGACTAAAGATTTGTTAAAGCAAGATGTGAAGTCGCCACAACAAGCAAATACGTCTGGTGCCGAAAAGAGGCAACCGCCACCGGGCACCTCACCGAACGGACATTTGCACGATGGCGTTTGGCACGACGCACCTCACACGAAATTATCAGAAACACTAAAACGTGAGGTATCGGTTCTCACTCCTGGAACAGGAGAGAATAGCGACGATCTAGAACGACTCAATCAAAAACTTTTTCAAGATTGGAAAGTTTTCGAACGAAAATTGCAGCGCAAATATCCGGTGTTATTTGACAGGCAAGAACTTGCAAGAGTCGCCCAAACAAAAGCTGGTAGACAAAAGCTGAAAGGCCAAGCTGACGCACTGATCGCAGAACAACTTGAATTCTTTGAAATAATGGTTTCTCAACTCCCTCCTGAAGTCGCTGCGGAAACCCTCCGTTTGACTGAAGAACTTTTCATGCAGAACAATCAAGGGCTTAAACCACAACATATCAAAAGCGCATTTGAAAGAATGCGGACAAAACTCTAATAATGGAGGTTACATAACAATGCTTACTAGACTTTTATCTAGACCACAACAACCCCGACGCGTAAGGATAATCAATGCTATATCAATGACGTTAGTCTTTTTAACACTTTTCATGTACACAAATCCCATTTTCATGCAACCCTCGGATGCCGACTGGAAAGAGCCTGTCATTGTCGTCGGGGCGGGGATCGCGGCAGGTGTTACCATTTACGCAGCCATCGCTACAGCTCCTCTCTGGTTAACGATAACGGGCGCGGTTGCTGGCGGTATAGCGGCGGGGACTGCAATTTGGGAGTGGGTAGATGATGACTGCGATGATTGTGACGGATCCGGATGTGACAAGTGCTTACCACCAGCGATCGGTTATCTCTGTAGCGTTTGCGATACTGTCTATAGTCAAAGTGAATTAAGCGAACACCAGCCGGGGTTCTGGGGTTTCTGCAGACACAAATTCGCTCGATGCCAAGAAGATAAACATGAATGGGGAGGATTCCCGTGCGGGGATGACACACATAGAGGGTGGATATGTAAAACGCCAACTGAACATGAGATGCAAGCAAGTTGTACCGTTGTAGAAACTATGTATGATAATTGTACCGTCACAAGTTTCTATCCGTGTAAATTACATACGCATCAATTTCTGTGTAGCGACAATTATGTTTTCGGTCATCCCGGATGCGGCGAGCAGTATGAGAAAAGTGATACGGCCGCGCATAAAATTGAGTGGTGTACTTATTGCAAGTTTTACTACAAAGCGTGCACAGATTCAACTTGTAATGGCAGTTCCTGTGGACATTCTTTTCAGCTAGAGACCTCTTTTTAAAACCGTTCCATCAGTTTTTTGAAGTAATACTTTTCACTGCGTTTTACCTGCGAGTGGTAACACAGTTGATTCAAATAAGATAACAAGAGGGACGGACAGGGTGAGTTTGGTTGTCTTCTGATAATTTAGGTGATTGCTTGCCTCACCTTGTCCGTGAACAAAATGAATCGGATTTCTTCTCTTTCACCGCTATTGGTCAGGTGGGCAGCTGTCTGTCTTCTAATTATATGTTGCTTTTTCCTTGCCAATAGTCCGCGTATGTTCACCTTAGAGGCGCAATGGTCAAGTGATGAAGCGCGTTGGCTTCACCGCAGTGCACAGTTTATAGATGCTGTCCAGCAAGGACACTTTTCAGAGACCCTTATTGCCTACCACCCTGGCGTGACAACAATGTGGATAGCGGGGTTACGCACCTTTTTTATGGTGCCCCGCATAAATGTGTCAAACCTTGTGCTCGCTCGGTTGATCATCGTTATTGTCCTATCAATCGGCATCGGTGTTGCGTGTCTTTTGGTATACAAACTCTTTGGGCAGTGGGTAGCCCTTGGCAGCTTTGCTTGCCTTGTCTACTCACCGCTCTTTTTAGCACAGTCGCGGCGTGTTCATACGGACGCGCTTGCGACTGTTTTTATCCTCTTAACTGTCTTACTTCTCTTATTATACTGCCAGAATAGACAGCTTACCCGAAATCTTCTCTTTTCAGGGATAACCTTTGGATTAGCAATCTTAAGCAAAAGTTACGCCCTAATTTTATTAGCATGGGTACCGCTCTGTCTTATTCTATTTTACACCCCGAAAAACAAAAAACGCTTTTCTACACACATTACCGAAGTTCTCTGTTTTCTTAATTGTACGCTTCTCACCGTTCTCGCTGTGTGGCCTGTTTTTTGGACACATTTTTTTGGAATTATGGCACTGTGTCTTTTAGGTCTTACCTTTGTTCTATACCGCGCTATAAAAAATGAACACCCCCCTTTCGTGCTCATTTTAATAGCAGGTGCCGGACTGATTCTTGTCGGGGTACGTGCAATTCAAACAGCCTGGCTTATTTTGGATAGCATCGGTTGGGCAGTCACAACGCCGCACGAAGTGGAACACTTCTTTTTAGGAAAAGTGGTGCACGACCCTGGCTGGCTTTTTTATCCTTTTGTGCTGACTATCAACAGCACCCCATTGCTGCTGCCACTCGCATTTATCGGATGTTTTCTCCTATGGAAACATCGGCAAAACGACGTGGCAGCAGCGAAGCATTTTAAACTTGTACTAGCCCTATTGGGTGTCGTTATCCTATTTACAGTATGTCTTTCCTTGACAAGCAAAAAGTTTAGCCGTTACTCGCTGCCTATTTTCCCAATATTGGAGGTTCGCTCCGCCGTTGGATTTGTAGAGCTTATTCGCTGGAGTTACGCACATTTCAGGATTGAGAGAACTGTAGTCAAACGTGCAGTCGCGGGATTCGCTTGTCTTTGCTTCTTCTTCATCCAAGTGTTACCTGTGCTAATGCTGCACCCATATTACGGCACCTATTACAACCCTTGTTGGAAAGTAGTAGATATTACCGAAATAATCACTGTAGGAGATGCCTCTGGTTTGGATATTGCCGCAAACTATTTTAATCAAAAACCGAACGCGCATCTTATGCAGGTGCAAGTATCCCCATTAGCAACAGAGATGGTAAGATATTATTTTCACGGACATGCATATCGCGCCGATAGACCTACATTAGAAAATCCCAATTACGAGATCGTTTACATCCGAGATTCACAAATAGGACGTGTTCCACAAACAGGCACCCTAAATGGTGAACTTGAACACGTTATAACCCTTAACGGAATAGACCATGTTTGGATCTATCAAATTACACCATGAGCATGAGCATGATCTCTATTATTATTCCCGTCTATAACGAAGCCGAGGCATTACCCGATTTATTGGAAAGCCTTGAAGCCACGATAAAAACACACGGATACGCTGCAGAAATTCTCTTTATCAACGATGGCAGCACTGACGCCACTGCCGATGTCCTAAACACGCTTGCCGAACACTCCGCACTCACAGTTCACGTTATCCACTTCAAATGTAATCGTGGCAAAGCAGAGGCATTAATGGCGGGGTTCCAAAAAGCAGTGGGAGACGTTGTTGTCACAATGGATGGGGA
>JAKZUG010000638.1:0-3003 GCA_047516705.1 Candidatus Poribacteria bacterium
ACGGAATTCATTCCGATAAACGCCGATGCCGTTGTATGCGCTTAAAAGCCTCCTAGCTTCGAGTTTTCCGAGATAGTTGCCGGATTCATCCTTGAGACCACGTCTTATTAGGGATTCAATGGCATCCTTTTCACGGTCGTATACCCGGATATCAATATAAAGTTTATCGCAGCCGCTAGGTGTTCCAAAATCAAATAAGAACTCCTCATCTGGAATGTTGCGAGCTTTTTGCGATGAATATGTCAAAGTGCCTGTACCATCGGCACTGATGATTCCTGAGATCTTGTAGTCAAAGAGATCAAAAAGCAGATAGGGTGCAATGGTTTCTTTAATGTCTTCCACTTTGGGAAAACCATCAATTGTCAAACTTATACGGAATTCATCATCGTCGAAGGAGGTGTCCACGGGTGATTTTAGTTTCTTCAGTTCAAATCTAAGTTTGTTGAACCGTTTCTCATCCCATTCAGTGAGAAGCTCATCATCTCCATGCATGGTCAGCCGTGTACCCGGTGGTTCGGAAACGTTTGCTGTTTCAATGAGAATTTCCACATCATCCAAATACTGAGCAGCCTCAAAGTCCCTCCATTGAACATAGACCGTTGTTTTCTCACCTTTGGGGGTGACGGTTTCGAGAAGCAGGTCTTTGCCAAGAATTGATGCAGCATAGCGTCCCACACCTTTACTCCCCTGCAAAGTCCGTCCGGCAGGACTTTTGCGTTTGTCAACTTTGTTTCGGGTTGATGGCACCATCCACTTATTAATGACATCTTCCCTAGACATACCGTGACCTTGATCAGAGATGACGATGGAATATCCACCGTGATCAGGGGCTGCCGTGAACTCTATGTTCACATCAGGAGAATCGGCATCGTAAGCGTTCTTAACCAACTCGACAACAGCCGCATAATTGTCCTGAATAAGATCACGACCAATGGTCAGAATATGCCGGCCCGCGGGTCTAATTTTATAGGTCGTGTTGGTATTCATAGCCAATTTTCCTTCAACTTTTCCGCGATTTTTTGGGCAAGAAGCACAGGTACTGCATTACCAATCTGACAAAAAACGGGAGTCCGACAAGGAACTCCATTACGGCTCTCGAAGTAATAGTCATCCGGAAACGTCTGTAATCGCGCTGCTTCTCTAGGAGTGAGGGAACGATTTTGTTCGATATCGTGATGAATATAATAGTGACCGTCCTTTGCAATGTGGGATACGACAGTATGGCAAAAATTCAAATCACCTGCAACAACTTTGAATCGGTCTAGGAAAGACTTCCTGTTACGATGCGTTTTCAACCGTTCAGGGAGTGCATTATAATTAAGGCGAACCGTTTCTCTGTTCCAGAGGTCAACCGCAATCCTGTAAATCTCAAGATCTTGTTCCCTGTGAGGACGTGCCTGATGCCAAGTTACCGGACAGTCATCATTCCGTATACCCGCATCATACAACCACGATCCATTGTAGGACCTGAGATCGCATGGTCCCGCCTGCCCTTCTCCAGCTGCAAGGGTAGGCAGATTAGAGAAAATTTCCTCCACAAGAACACTTGGTTCGGATTTATCCAGCTCCGGATAAAAGTCTTTTGATTTTCCTTTCCTTCCAACAAGAATTATCCTTTTTCTGTTCTGCGGAACCCCATAATCTTTCGCTGAAAGTGTCTGGAGTTCCGTTTTATAACCACACTCATGAAACAGATCTCTCATGAGGTCTAAATAAGAGTTACCTTCTTCGTCTATGGCAGATAAAAGACCGGTTACATTCTCAAATAGAAAATACTCAGGCTGGTATTCTTTTAGAAACTTAGCGTAGAGAACATATAGATAGTTCCTTTTGTCGCCCTTCATCCTGTCTGGAGAGCGTGCACGCCCCACAACTGAATAAGCTTGGCAGGGTGGGCCACCAATAATCAGATCAAGTTTTTGACCTTCCAGAAGACGGTCAATCTGACAGAAGATGTCCGGTAGAGTTGCCTTACTAATTTCGACATTGATAACAGATTGGATTACCTCTTCTGGCACCTGTTCATACAATTCGGAGCGGCTGATACATCCATTCAGATACTTGACATACTGATTTTCTTTGCCTTGATTTTTCAGCCAGTGGTATGCCATCCGGGTACGCAGTGTGAAACAAGCAGCCGGATCCATCTCAACATGTGCGATAGGTTTAAAGCCGGCGCGAATGAATCCCTCAGAAAGTCCCCCGGCTCCTGCAAAAAGGTCAAGATAATTAAGCTGTCTGCTCATACAAAACACTCCCACTTTGGAGGTGCAACTTGCCAAAGATGTGTTCAGATTCCACGGTGTTTGACGAAATATACCCATTTTAATATAGCACAAATGATATAAAAAAGCAACCTAATCGGCTTTATTTTAGCGAGACACCTTCGCCCTTTCGTGAAAAATTATTCCCAAATTGAGAAATAAAGCGCCCGCACAAGAATGAGTTGTGGGAAATTATTCCCTATGTGGTAAAAAAATAATTGGCAACGGTCAAAAAGTTTGGTATAATTCCCCCGTCTTGATAAAACAAGGCGAAGGAATACCAACCAGAATATCTGTGTGGATCTACCCCGGACGGGGCGGTATCCAGAGGAAAGGGCCCTCTTGATACTACTCTGTTCGGGGTTTTTTATTTTAGGTCGAAGATTCTTGGAACGGAAAGAGCACGATGGAACATAGGGAATTTTGGGATTCAATCATCGAACAGATTGAGCAGTTCAGGCGGGAAAACCGGTTCGGCACGGTGCAGCTGAAGATTCGGAACCATGAGATTGTGCATTTTGAGATGTGCCCAGTGCAGCGAGGGACATTGCCGAAGCGAGAGCAACACAATAAGAGGGAAGGCAATGGCGATTTATAGAGGCGGAAAATTGGTAGGTGCGGGTGGGGACATTGCCCCAACGATCTTCACCGATGGTGTGACGCTGGAAGGCGATGGCACGGAGAACAACCGGATTCGGGTGAAGAACGCTGGAATTAACACCGTCCATCTTGGCGAGTC
>JAKZUG010000639.1:0-2792 GCA_047516705.1 Candidatus Poribacteria bacterium
GGGACTGCCCAACGGTTTCAAGCTTATCGTCGATAAAGGCAGGATCGCTGGCTGTTACACCGGTTTCGAGTGCGTAGTTCTCACTCCACTGCTGCCCGAGAACACAACCGGAATATAAACAGGTCAGCCCCAACAGCAGCAACGTGTAAATACGCTGGACGTTGAATTTGATACGCATCTTCACCTCCGATTTCGGTTCAATTCCTCAATCTGCTTAACGATGTCCTCTTTCGTCAAGGGACGCACGTTAAAATGCAATTGCCTAAAGAACGGTACCAGGTCCTCACCCGCCGCTTGGTTGAAATAGTAGACGAGAACACTCGTCGGCATCAAGGACTCCAATTGTTGGTGAAGTCCGTCCGCCTCCATCAATTCAAAGACCTTAATGTAAAAATCGTTACCGTATCGTCTCCACAACTCAGCCACCAGTGTGTACGCGTATCGATACCGCCACTGTGTCAGCGGACTACTTTCTGTATGACCTCTCCAATTTTCGAGTTCATTCACACCGTTGATATCGACGCGGACATCCGCCTTGAGGCTATCAAATTTACGGTGCAACCCGCCTTTGGCATACTCTGTCTGAATCAGGACGGCAATGCCTTCCGAAAACCAGACCGGTATGTAATAGATATTCGTGAACGCGTGTGTCAGTTCATGGGCCCGCACCCCGTGTTTTTCATACATCTGCATCGGAAAGTCCATCTGTATGCCGCCAATAGACTTCATATACCGTCCGTTTAGAATGCCAGAGCGATACTGGGTACTCGTAAACGCAGCAAGTCTATTGCCTCTGTAGGCATCATGCAGCGTTACATGGATCTGATGCTCCGGATGAAACCCGAAGAGTTGGTGCATCGCATCGTAAAGGCTCTCCATATAACCAAGTGCGCTGCGGGTGAATTCCGCCCGCTCCGGGACCTCGTCAAATTTTGGAAGTTCGTGCAAATCTTCAGCAAATTTGAGTGTATAGTGATCACTCTCGCCGAACAACGCATCTTCTGCGATATCAATCGTCGCATTCGAGGGTTTGAGCATCAGGGAACTCGCGTTCCGCTTCTCAAGTAGCCGTTTCTCACGGCGCTGCTGCGCCTCTTTCAGTGCAGTGCAACTGTTGAAAACGAGTGCTGCTACAAGTAGGATCGGCATCACGCACCCAAAGGTAGTAACGAGGCGTAATTGACGTTTATGTTTCATTATGCACCTCTCTTTAGAGCGGCACCGCCCTCGATTTATCACCGATGCGGCGCATGGTAATATCCTGTTCAACCGTCGGGTCAGGCAGCCCTGTCTCGGCGAGCCTGCGTTCGAGAAAAGCCGCCATGTCCGCTTTCAAACGCACAACGACATCGTCCGCCTCCTCAGCAAGGTTGTAAACCTCATCCGGGTCCTCGTCAAGGTCGTAAAGTTCCAAATCCGGCATGTTGTAAACAGCAGGCGTGCCACCAGTTTCAACAATCAATTTCCATTTCTCGGTCTGCCACCCGCGCTTTTTCATCCACCCACACTCTGTAAGATAGACCGCCGCTGTCGTGCCTTCGTGTGTCCCGTTTTCCATCAGCGCACGTAGACTTGTCCCTTCCATCTTTTCACGTTCTGCCACCGCACGCAGCCCCGCATAATCGAGAACCGTCGGCGCAATATCCGTGAGACGCACGAGACCGCCAAGTCGCTGCCCTGCTGGAACAAGTGCCGGACAGTGAACCATCAACGGCACGTGGCAGTTCGTTTCGTAAAGCCCGTGATGGTCATACCAGAGTTCATGCTCATCAAGTTCTTCACCGTGATCCGCTGTAATAAGCAGCAGTGTCTCATCAAGCTGCCCGGAATCTTGTAGATACCGAAAAAGCTGCGCCAGGCATGCGTCCATATAGGCGATTGACGCATCGTATTGCGAATTAACATACTGCCTATCTCGCCAGAGCCGTTTCTTCGCAATGTTTTCCGGATCGGCAGGGTCTGGCGTGCACATCCACTGTCGGAAATAGTCCGTGAAGGGTTCGCAGGCATAAACGGCATCCATACTCCGATTGTTCGGGTCGCATTCGTCTCCACTATAAAACATCCGTTCAAACGGGAGCGGCGGGTGATAGGGTGTATGCGGATCCCAGTAGTGGAGAAAAGCGAACCACGGCTTATCTTGTGCCTGCGCAAGGTCTAAAAGTGCCATTGCTGTCTCGTTAACCGCTTCCGCTTTTCGCGCTTTCCGGTAACCGCTCTCCCATTGATAGCCTCGGTACTGACCTTCAGGAAAACCGCGCTGGAACCAGCGACCCAAATTGTCCGCAGCGACAGTGAAGTAGCCCGCTTCGCTCAATAACTCCGGCGCGGTCTTAACATCTGTCGCCAAGTTGAGCGTCCCGCCTTGTGTGATGATCTGGTGGGACAAAACATCCTTACCGGTGAACATCGTGGTATGAGCAGAATGCGTCGGGATATGTGGACTGATACACTTCTCAAAAAGCGTCGATTTTTCCACCAGTGCATCGAGGTGCGGTGTTGTTAGATTGTAATGCCCGTAACAACTCATGCTCGATGCCCGGAGTGTATCCAATGAGATGAGGATAATATTGCGCAAACTTACTACTCCTTTATGGGTTGTCAGTTATCAGTTATCAGTCGTCAGAGGACTGGTTGTCAGTTATCCGTTATCAGTTTTCGGTACTTAGACCAATCGCGTTCTTCCTCTTCGCTGGCGCGGTTTGATGAAGCTTAAGTATTTATAGTAAAGTCCAAAAACATCTGAACACAATAGGGTTTGATACTTCACCGCCGCTGGCGAGGTTTTGCGG
>JAKZUG010000640.1:0-5732 GCA_047516705.1 Candidatus Poribacteria bacterium
ACTACCGGCTTTTTGATGCCTGTCTTGGTGGCATATACTTCTTCATAGGGAAGGGATCTGCGCACCCGGACATCAGACCGGAAGAATTCGGATTATATTTTGAAGCCGCAGACGATGGCGATTGGCAAGATGTTGATTTCGACCCGATAGGCATCATCAAAAAAGACGTATGGTTTCATTGCGCTGTCACGTGGGACTTCGCGGGTGACGCACCCTTTGTCTATATAGACGGTAAAGAACAGGCGACCAGTCGTAACATTGCCGGCGGCTTTCCGGCACTTCACGAAAAACCGAGATTCGGATGGGAAACGATCCAATATGTTCCGATTACAAACGGGGCAGAAGGCATCATTGACGAAATCTCATTTTGGCAACGCGTGTTGGACGAAAACGAGGTTCAGGATATGATGGATGTCAGCTTGGATGTCGAAGCGGCGGGAAAACTCGCTGTTACGTGGGGTGAATTAAAGGCAACCCAGTAAACCGTATTTCTGAATACAGACATGCAAACCGTGCTCTCTAAGTCTGGCGATCCTATCGCCAGACTTGTTTATTTTGAGGTCAGGTGTGGTTGGAAGCGGAAAGGCAGAGGTTCAGAAAAGGGGTGCTGATGTTTTTCCAAAGACTCGCGGCAGCCAGAGACTCAACTCTGGCACATAAGTCACCAGCACAAGTGCCACCAGCAATAGGGCAATAAAGAGCAGGACAGAACGGTAAAGCAGTATAACAGATCGGTCAAATTTCATACTGGAGATGAACAGATTCATTCCTATTGGCGGGGTCAAATACCCGATTTCGAGGTTGGTTAAGACGATGATGCCGAGATGCGCCTTGTCAATCCCAAATTGCTCAGCAATAGGAAGCAGCAACGGCACCACGATAATTACCGCCGAAAAGATGTCCATCAGACACCCAACAATGAGTAGGAAGATATTGAGTCCGATGAGGGTAATGACGCGGTTTTCCGTTGTCGCTTGAATCCAATCAAGAACAGTCGTAGGCACATCAAGCGTGATGAGATAATTGGTTAACCCTAAAGCAATACCGAGGATAATAAGGATTGCCCCGACAAGCACGGTGCTCTCCTTGACAATGCGGGGTAACACCTTCAACGAAATCGATCGGTGGATACCGATTTCCACGATACAGGCATAGATGGCGGTCAATGCTGCGGCTTCATCAAGCGTTACTTTACCAGAGAGGATACCACCTAATATGAGAATTGGCAGGAGCAATTCCCACTTCGCATCCCAGAACGTACGCCCGAATAATTCACCATCAAATGGTGTCGTCTCAGTCTTTTTGATAACACTCCACCCACAACAGTAGAGACTCAAAACACCGAGAATCAGGAGACCGGGAATAATACCAGCGAGGAACATCCTATCAATGGGAACCTGGGCGATGATGGCGTAGAGGATGAGGGGGACACTCGGTGGAAACAGCAGCCCGATACTTCCAGATGCAGTTATCAATCCGAGTGAAAACTTTTCGTTATAGGTTTGCCGTAGAATCGGGTAGACCAATCCGCCAAGTGCGATAATTGTTACGCCGGACGCGCCTGTGAAAGTGGTAAAGAAAGCGCAGGTGCCGAGGACAACTACAGCGATACCACCGGGTAACCAACCGACACTCGCACGCGCGAACGCCACCAACCGTTGCGGTGCCTTCCCTTCAGCGATGATGTATCCTGCAAAGGTGAAAAGCGGGATAATCAGGATTGTCGAATTCCGAGTGAGTCGGTTGAAATCAATGAGGATTGTCGAAATCGGCTCGCCTGCCATGGCGTATCCAATAATCGAAGCCCCACCCAGCAAGACGAAAAGCGCGCCACCGAGAAGTGCGAAGCCTATCAAACCGATGCCAATTATCAGTCCCATCAGTCAGATTCTCCTTCGATAGCATCTGGCGTAAACCCACTATCCGTTAAATTGATGCCAATTTGCAGCACCACATGGATGCCGATGAGAACAAAACCGTAGGGAATTATAATCTTCGCCCACCACAAAGGGACACTACCAATTAACACAGCCTCGCTCGACTTCTCATCTTCAATAAAGAGAAAGCCGTAATACGCTAATATCCCAACGACTACCAAAGCGACGCAATCAACTGCAAGATTGGTCCAACGTGTGACCTTTCCCGGCAGAATCTGACTCAGTACATCAATGCTGATGTGTCGTCTCTCGCAAGTAGCGAGCGCGGCACCGAAGAAGCAAAGCCAGAGCGTCAAGTGCTGAAGCATCATATCACTCCACAACAGACTTGCACTGAATACGTACCGCATGACGATTTTGAGTATCGCAAGTCCCAACATCATCGCGATAATGAGGCACAAACCGCCGGTTTCGACTTTACCGAGGAAAGTATTAGCGTTTTGCAGGAAAGAGTTTCCCGTAGGACTTTCTTTAGGTATTTGCATCTATTTCTCCGGTGCTAACACCTGAATCCCAGCGGAAGGCAGTACAGCAACTTTAGCCTGTGACGGAAGTCTCTCGGCGAACAGCGCAATCAACTGATTGAGATCTCTGAAGAGGAGGGCACCGGGATGTTTTTTGTAAAAATCATCCACTAAAAAGTGTTCTGACCAGACGTGTAGTTGATCTTGCGTTCCGAGTTGTGGTGCAGGGAGTTCAGATTGTGTCCTTTCCGCTTTCTGCTGTACGAAGCGGGCATAATCAATCTGATCAAACAACCCGTGATAGCAGATGCCGTCGGTCGCGGGGTTGAGTGCCATCTGATACGCCTTCTCAAAATAACGCGTTGCCCACAACGCTTTGCCTGTTTGAATCGGGTCACTATCAAGCGGGTAGCAGTTAAGCACAACCAGATCCGTCTCTTTTCGACTCGCTTCCGGTATCTCCGTGCTGTAGGTGTCTAAAGCGAAGTGCGCGCCTTTACGGTGTGCCTGCACAAAATCGCCTACGAACAGTCCACAAATTTCACGGCGACGATTGAGTACGGTGTTGACAATCACATCAAGTCCGAGGACACCAGCAACGGCTTCGGAGAAATCACGATGATCCGGTTCACTACCCTTTCTTTCAATGACAGCATGCCCGCGACTCGGTGAGAAGGTATGGAAATAGAACATCGTGGCGAACCCGGCGACTCCCGGCACAACCAGTTTCGCGCCGCCGCCGAAACCGACGGAGCCGTGCGGATAGATGCCACCAAGACAGATTTTGAATTCCGCATCTGCGACAACGCGGTTCAGATAGATAGGCATCCCGTTATCAAGGCTGCCCAACGCACGTAGATCGCCGTCCATAAAGTCATGGCTTGTCGCCTCATATTCTGCGGCGACATCTGCCCCAATCTTCTTCGCGATCTCTTCATCGGTGAGGGGTCGGTGTGAACCGCCGCCGGCAACAAACCGAATCTCGGATTTTGGGACACCTGCCGTGGTTAACTCACGCAAAAGCACTGGAATTACTGTTGCTGCGGGGGTTGGACGGCTCAAGTCATCAACGACGATAGCAGCACTCTTTTTGCCCTTCGCGAGTTCCGAAATACGCGGGGTGCCGATCGGTTCAGAAAATGCCCGTTCAATCTGGTTGTCAGAAAGCGCGGGAGCATCCTTGGGTCCAAGGACTTCGACTTCCCAGCCAGTTGGGAAATTTAGGGTCAGTTCTTCATCACCGTACCAAGCACTGGAGTAGACTGTAGCGGTGTTGTTCATGATTGTCCTCCATCTCTGAATAAGAAAAAGTATATCCCGTTTTATCAAGCTCCGGTGTCAAAACCCAATCCTTCAGGTTTGGGATGTAGACACCGCCCTCTTGGAAAAGACCAAACGCCCGAAAAAAGAGTTGACATTCGGTCTAAAATGTGGTTTAATCTCCTTTAGTAACTCGAGCACGCAACCTGTTGCGTGTGAGGTTGTGAGCATGCCTCCTGGGGGCTACATACCGAGTGAACTCACGTAAAGTTCGACACGCAGAGGTAGAAGTCTTTGACACCAGATTGCGGATGCTGGCGGAATACTTTGAGTGTAGGAAAAGCTGCGTAATTGCACATTCCATTTTTCTCGTTTAGAGACGCTCATCAAAATACTTAGGCACATTTTTGTGCGGGGTTGGGGTAGCAACCCTTGGAGGAGAGGGTATCAGACTTGCATAGCAAGCAACCCTTGTTGATACCACAAACGCTTCTGCTTACAGTTTGCAGAGGTTTCCCAAGTCTTTAGACTTGGGTCTATCACTGAAGGAACATCGGTGCTCTCGCCAGAGGCGTTTGATGCTGCTAACTTTGATAGTCAAAGCACCTTACTGAGAAGCAGCCGGAATTAGCACCTGAATCCCTGCCACAGGCAAAACAGTAACTTTTGCACGTGCGGGAAGCTTCTCTGTGAACTGTTGAATCAGTTGTTGTAGATCGCGGAAAAGCAGCGAAGCTGGATACTCCTTGTAGAAGTCATCTGCCAGAAAATGCTCAGACCAGACGTGCAGTTGCCCGCGACGCCCGATTTGCGGTGTCGGAAGTTCGGGTGGAATCTGCTTAGCTCGCTGCTGAAGATAGCGTGCGTAATCAATCCGGTCAAAGAGTCCGTGGTAGCAGCTACTATCGCTCGCTGGGTAGAGCGCTATCGTATAGGCGTTTTCAAAATAGGTTAAAGCCCCTAATGCTTTATCAAGTTGAATCGCGTCGGCATCAAGCGGATAGCAGTTAATTACGACCAGATCCGATTCTTTTTGATTCGTTTCCGGTATCTCCGTGCTGTAGGTATCCATCGCGAAATGGGCACCTTTACGATGCGCTTTTATGAAGTCTCCGACGAACAAGCCACAGATTTCGCGGTGGCTATTGAGTACAACATTGGTGATAATATCAAGTCCGAGAACGCCTGCTGTCAATTCAGCACAGTCGCGACGATCCGGTTCATCACTCTCTCCCTCAATTATTGCGGGTCCGCGGCCAGGTGGGAATGTATGGAAATAGAACATTGTAGTAAATCCTGAGATACCGGGGACAATTAACTTCGCACCACCGCTAAAACCGACGGAACTGTGAGGGTAGATACCACCGAGGCAGATTTTGAAATCCGCATCCGCGACAACGCGGTTGAGATAGATAGGCATCCCGTTATCAAGATTGCCGAATGCCCGTAAATCACCGCTCATAAAGTTATGGTTTGTTACTTCATATTCTGCGGCGATGTCCGCACCAACCTTCTTTATTATATCTTCGTCTCTTAGGGGACGATGCGCACCAACCCCGGCAACAAACCGAATTTTGGATTTCGGGACACCTGCCGCAGCTAACTCGCGCAGGAGAAACGGGATAACTCTCGCTGCAGGAGTTGGACGGCTCAGATCATCAACGATAATAGCGGCACTTTTTTTACCCTTCGCGAGTTCCGAAATACGATCGGTGCCGATCAGTTCAGCAAATGCTCGTTCAATTTGCGCATCAGAAAGTGAAGGTGCGTCTTTCGGACCCAATACCTCAACTTCCCAACCGGTTGGAAAATTCAGCCTCAGTTCCTCATCCCCATACCAAGCACGGGAACGGACTGTAGCTGCGTTGTTCATTACTTTTCTTCTCCTTTCATATCTTCATCTTGGCACTGATAAGAGAGCACCGCCGCGATAAATTCTCGGAAGAAGGGATGCGGCGCAAGCGGTTTCGATTGAAATTCGGGGTGGAATTGTGAACCCACCATCCACGGATGATCAGTTACCTCAGCTATTTCGACGAGGCTTTCATCCGGCGACACTCCGCTAAAATAG
>JAKZUG010000641.1:0-3919 GCA_047516705.1 Candidatus Poribacteria bacterium
CTGCGGTGTAGTCATCAATGTTAATTATCGAGACATGGCTATGGATATAACGTGACGGCACACCGAGCACAACGGACGGTACACCTCTGCCGGATTGATGAATTGCGCCGCCATCCGTGCCACCGGATTGACGCACGCCAAGTTGATACGGTATCTCATGTCGCTTTGCCGTCTCAATCACAAAATCTGCCAACTTCGGATTGACAATCATTGAAGTATCAATTATCCGAATTTGTACGCCGCCGCCAAGTTTCCCTTGTGACGCGCCGACGCTTAATCCTGGGGTATCATCTGCAGGGGGTCCCTCAAGCACAATTGCGAGATCGGGTTCCACACTTGCCGCTACCGTCCTCGCACCTCGCAGCCCTACCTCTTCTTGGACACTCCCTGACCCAATAACGGTGTTCGGATGCTCGTCGAGCCTCAAAAGTGCCTCAATCACGATCGCAACACCGACACGATTGTCGAACGCTTTGGCAGAGAACAATTTGCTATTTTTCAAGGGCATAAAGGGTCCGTAAGGTGCAATTGGACACCCGGGTAATACACCAAACTCCTCTGCCGCCTGTTCTTCGTTCTCCGCTCCTATGTCAATAAAAAGGTCTTTCATGTCTAAGACCTTATCACGGGATCCCGAAAGCAGATGCGGCGGTGTTGAGCCGACAACTCCCGGCACTTTGCCTAACTTCGTTGTGATCGTGACACGCTGCGCTAACAGTGTGTGTGCCCACCATCCGCCGAGCGGCAGAAACTTGACGAATCCGTTATCGGTGACACTTTGCACAACAAAACCGATCTCATCTAAATGTGAATCAAGCAGGATTCGGGGTTGCTCAGCATTTCCAGCATGTGTGCAGAAGATACTTCCTAACCTGTCTGTGCCAATTGGACCAACACCGGAAACAGCCTCACGAAAAATCTCGCGTACTTCTGTTTCGTAACCCGGAATTCCATCTGCTTGTGTTAGTGATTTAAGTAGTTCAATTGATGTTTCGTTCATCTATGCCTTCTTTCAGTAATTGCGCTATAATTTAGAAAGATTATAACACGGTTGACATTTTGTGCCAACTTTTAAGTGAACTTCAAAAGCAATAAGATTGACTCCGTCTCCTATTCACGCGAACAGGTGCAAACGTTAATAACACCATTTCTTATTAACGCAAAGTGATGTAAACGTTAATAACGCTGTTTATCATTGACGTAAGCGATCTAATTTGGAGGTAATAGACTGTGAAAATCAGACTTTTAGATGTCGTTGCGCTTACACACGCCATACCTGAACACAATCTCAGACGTGGAGAAGTCGGGACAGTAGTCGAAATTCTTTCAAATGGTGACGCGTTTGAGGTTGAATTCAGTGACCGAAATGGGCAAATGTATAAGAGCCTTAGTTTTTTTCCATCTCAACTCATGGTCCTTCACCACGAACCTATGCAGAAACCATCTGTATCTGCCCACGAAGAATTTGAAGATGATTCACTCATAGATCAAAAAGGAAATACTTCAGAACTCAAAAACTAAAGCGGACGTTCATCAATTTCGATTGGAAACCAGATGAAGACAGGAATCATATCTCGGCTAAGAAGCGGCGGAATTACTCTGGCTGAGAAACTACGTGAACTTAGTGCTGTCCTTGATGATGCACATGAAAGCACTCTTGGCGAATGAGGATGTCTAAATATCGCTTTTTTGGGCTACAAAGCATCAAAAAAATTCTGATGAGGCATTTGATGAAACTCAAACCCATAATCTCTATAAACCTGCCTTAACCAAAATCTACAACACCGAACCCAATTATCCCATGAGTTTTTCATTTGTTCTTGTGTTACATTTAAGCACGTCCACAATTCAGGTAGCGTTGAATCGCGAAGTAGAAGCGAAATCGCACGTTGTTTTATTTCGTTTTCCTCAGTTAAAAAATCTAATGGTACATTAAAGTGATGCTCTCGCGATGATACTTCTCTTCCCTCAGCGATTTCAGATGCTAATTCATGAATATGCAGTGCCATGCAGTACGCAACGAGGGAAGTCCGATAGGCTACATCGTCTTCAAATATAAGAGCGAGCCATTCCCACCTTTCGTAAGCGGTTGCCAAATATTTCCAATTATCTGTACACTTTCTACCGAGTGATTGAGAGTACCCCACAAGTTCACTGTGTTCCCAGACACTCTTGACGACTTCTGAATTAAAAGCACTACGAATCTTCACCTGTGCCAGGCCGATAGAAAGCATTAATTGATCTGTGTTGAGACCAAGGCTTCCGTGCAGACTATGATATATATATCCAAGGGCATCAGGAATATCTATCCATGCTTCATAGCCCGCACTATTCCATCCTTCCCTGTTTCTTATATCTAGCAAATCATCAAGTAAAGATTTCTGATTGTTGAACCTCTCCTTACATGATTTAACCCCTACGAGAGCTACGGCAATTAAAGGCGAAACAATATCAACTGCTTTATCTATCGCTGCAACTAATTGTTCATGACTTTCTGGTTTTTGACTATCTAATTCTTTTTGCCTCCACTCTACTAAGGATCTGAAAACATCTGGACGAATTCGTTCAACAAGTCGCGACCAACCAAGGGTATCATCTGCCCTAGCAAGCTCGAATGCAGATTCATAGGCATCGACAACGGATTCAACTTTTTCAGGAATATCGGGGAGATTATGACTTGAGACTTCAGGTTTGGGGGAGAGATTAGAAAGTGGATTCCTTCCCAAACGTGGTTTTGGGATAATCAATACATCATGGATTTCATGAAGCAATTCATCGAACTTCTCATCAAATTTGCTGTCATCCTCGAAATCAATATACTTTCTTGTTGCTAAAAAAGTCGGAGTTTTTTCCTCGTTTGACGATTGACGAATTATAGGAATAAATTTTTTAGTCCCTAAATTTTGGGCAAGTTGAGCAGTGACAATAAGCCTTTCGTATCCTACACCTCCTTCGCCAGCATTCGCCTTTCTCACATAGGCATCTGTGCATATAACAAGGACCCGATCAGAATCCCTAACCCCATTTTCCATGAACAATGTTATGTCATCACCCGCCCCTAACTCCCATTGATCGAGTATTACGTTGACTCCGTTTTCAATTAGTTTGGTGCTAAGTTTTAACACCCACTGTTTGTGTTCATCAGAATCATGAGAATATGAAATGAATACTTTCGGCGATTCCATCGTTTTCCTTTTCCAGCAATTTTGAGTTGTTTTCTGGCGTTTATTGGGATATAATTCTATATCAATCGGACAAGAATATTATCGCAAATTTATACCTGAAAAAGCAAGGAAAAGATCATGAAAAACTACACGATCATCCTCATATTACTGCTTCTTGTCGCCCTCTGTGCAACAGCCGCAGATTATACTGACGACGCAATCCGAACCCTATTACCTTTCGATGCTATTCCCGCTATCACTGATCCGCAATTCGTGCCAGCTAACGATGCAAAATTAGACGCGGATGCTCCCGTCATCGGTGTAACCTTCAACGACGAAAGCCATGCCTATTCACTCTATCTGCTGAATGGTCATGAGATCGTCAACGACGTTGTCGGCGGACTGAAAATCGCCACGACGTGGTGACCGCTCTGCAAAACGGCTATCGTGTATAGTCGGGAACTTGACGGGAAGACCTATACGTTTGGTGTCAGCGGTAAATTGTGGAGAGATGCCCTGTTAATGTATGACCATCAGACCCGTTCCCTCTGGTCGCATATCACTGGGGAAGCGATACGGGGACCGCTCAAAGGTAAGCGGTTGAAATCCGTCGCCTCCATGCCACAGATTGCATGGAAAACATGGCAGCGGAACTATCCGATAACACGAGTACTGTCCGTGCCTACTGGAGGTGGAATGCGCGAGAACCGAAGTCAAGATGTCTACGCAGATTATCACGCCAGCCAGCGCGCAGG
>JAKZUG010000642.1:0-9456 GCA_047516705.1 Candidatus Poribacteria bacterium
GCGGTATGCCATGCTTGCATGGCGTGTCGGATTTCGGGTAGATACGGGCTATCTGTTAGGATAGGCGAGATGTAGACTCGGATCGGCATCTGCGTAAAACGGGTGATTCTGCCCTGAGAAAAGAGCGTAATGTGATCGAAATAGTCCGTATAAACAGGGCGAGAGGATTCTTGTGCTACCACCGTTTGAAGATTTCCGATGTTAAATAATATGAGCGTGAGACTGATTAACGTAATGTTCAAGATGTTTTTCGCACAAATTTCGATGTCAATAAATATTGACTGCAACCCACGCCAGAAAGTGTATTGTGTTCTAATTGGCATCGAGAGATTTCCTTGTATTTATTAAGCTAACGTGAGTTTGATAATAAAATGTAAGTCTAAACGTAGGTTCGGTAGAGCCGTAAAAGACCGAGAATCTTTCAGTTATACAGAGAACTCCGAGTTTCAATAACCGATTCCTAAAGATAGACATAGCGAAACCCAACAAGACAACTAATGAACGGACACCTTTGATTTCCGTTCAATCCGGGGTCTCCATAGCGACTCGCGTATGGGGCCTACGAGAGCCAGATCCATCATATCTCGAACTCACGTTAAGCTAACTCCGACTCGCAAGTTTATTTGAGAATATACTGATTAACCCACCTAACATCACATACCCAAAAATGACCTCCAGCGTAACGAGAAAACGCGCAAGGGCATTGTCCGCTACCACATCCCCGAAACCGAGCGTCGTAAAAGTGACGATACTAAAGTAGAAACAGTTCCAGAGGGTTAACGGCTCCCCGCTATACGCACCTGTGGTTTGATGGAATTGAGGCGCGAAGTCTTGTAGCCATGTTGGTATCCATGACGGAATAGGAAATCTATACGCAATCGCGAATAGAGAAGCGAAAAGGATTGACCAGGATGCCCAAAGCACTAAACTCCGTCCATAATCGGAGCTCCATCGCCATAAACGCGCCAGTACAGGATTCGCTTGGTTGAAGGCGCGAATGAACTGTTGGTCGGCGACGTATCGTTTGAAAAAAGGGTTCTCCACCTCGTCTACGTGTCGGCTATCTAAATAGAATTCGGTCGCACGATGCAGTTTTTTCCTAAGTTTCGCCTTGATTAAGGGAAAAAGGGTGTTCGGGACATACTGAATATCGCGAAAGGCAGCGACAGAAACAAACTGCGCCGAGATAAAGTTAGCGGTGCCGAGAAATGTAGCACTATTGAACGCTGTTTTCTCAGAGAACCATGTCCCTCTGCAGTCAAATATGCCTTGGAACACGGTGCTCCGAAAATTAACCTCATTGTAGAAATAAGCCTCATGAAATACGGCGTTTCTACGGAATTCAACCCTATGAAAATCGGCGACGTTGTTAAATCTCGCCCGCCAAAAGCTGGCACTCTTGTGAAAGATCGCACTGTGAAAGTCAGCGCGCCTCTGGAAGATAACCTCACGGAACGCACAGGAGCCATGTAAGGTGGCTTCATCTAAATCAAGATCTGCCTCAAAAACGGTGCGCCGAAAGTCCACGTCTTTTTGGAAGACGACTGTCCGGAAATTGACGATGTTTTCGAACGTACACCCCGTGCAAGAGAGACTCTTGTTGAGAAGGATCCGGTCATACGCGTCACGTTCCAATTCGGCAGAAAAGATATCGACGACCCCTTCAATGATACAATTCGTGAATGTTATGGATGTCGCATCACTTTGTAGTGCCTCAAGGAAAACTCGTGCTTTAATTGTTTCGTTGTGCTTCTCGTACATCTCTGTCTTTTACCTTCATTTTTATTTATGGTGAATTATAGAAAGAAGTAGACATTTTAGAGGACGGCAGACACCCACCCTTAAGAAAACACAAAACACCTCTCCTTCGCTGGCGAGGTTTGAAATTGTGCTATTAAAGCACAATTTGTCTTTGCTTTACATTCCTCGCCCTTCCGTTGGTGTATAGGTAATTATGGGCTTACTATAAATCCGTAATTCTGATTTTCCCCAGGCCCGGTAGGTGCGGTTTTGCGACGTACGCGCCCAAATGCGATCTGCATTCCTAACCGCACCGGACATCACCAAGGAATTACCGAAGTAATTTTTTAATCTTCATGTAACCCCGCCACACTGTCCAAGTAATTGTATATTTATAATCAACGTGAGTTCGATAATAAAATTGAAGTTTACCCGTAGGTTGGGTAGCGCGGAGAATGACCAAGAACCCGCCAGCCTATCAGGAAAATCCTGATTTTCAATCACCCATTCGTGAAAATAGACACAGCGAAACCCAACAAGCAAACGCTGAACGTGTGAAAATATGTCGGGTTTCTAACCTACACGCTTATGTTGAACTCACGTTATAATCAGGAAATGTTTTTTTCTCATTTGGTACCAGTTTAAAACTCTGCGAGGAGATCGGCAAGCGGATTTTCAAGAACGGGTTCCGCTTCCGGCTGTACAAGAGCATGACTTATACCATCTTTAAGATGATAAACCTCGACATCATCAGGATTTAACCAACATAACTTAGGGGTAACTGCTTCCATCTCTGCAGCAGCGTCCGGTTTTTTTTCCGACAGTTGTCCTGCGGTTAATAGGTTTTTAAGAACCGCCAAAAGATACGGGCTATGGGTTGTTATAACAATCTGGCTATTGATATGATTTCGCATCAGGGCAATGAGATGCATGAGATGTTTTTGTCCTATCGGATGTAGGTGTGCTTCCGGTTCTTCAATCACTCGGAAGATAACTTCATTGTAAAGCACGTTCATGAACATATCTTGTAGAATCCGTATGATGTTTTGCTGCCCCGTTGATGCCTTCTCTAAAAAAGCGGCATTCTCGCCGGTCGGATGCGAAAAGAGTCGAGATTCGGAAATCTCACCTATAGTTTCGTATTCGCTCTTTAAGATGTATGAGATCTTTTTAAGTAGGAATTCTATCATCGGTTTATCAATACTGTCTGATTCCGATTCAGCTTTTTCGTCGAAGATATTGTGAAAATTCTGTGTGCTAAAGGTATCCAGGAATTCCTCGTTCTTTTCCAAAAAACGTGCAATGAGATGTAAATTCACACGTGGGCGAGTGGCAGCACGCGTTTGGAGATCGCTTTTTATACCGCCGTAGAAGATCCTTTTAAGAGCATCTGGATAGTTGACAGCGATATTCCGATCCGCAGGAATGAAAAGGCTATCACGGTATGTACCGGCTAATTTCTCAGTGATGTCGCTTATCCCGATTGCCATCTTTAAAATAAAAAAGAACCGCTCGCTCGTTTTAGATTCCTGCTCGTTATCCACTGAAGGCACATCTGATTTTATGGGTGGATCCGCATCCTTAGTTTCACTGCTGAGTTGTTTTTTATCAAACTGTCTTAACTTTTCTTGTAAGGCGTGAGAGAGAGTTTCAACTTCGTCCATAACGGTGGGCAGCTTGATTTCAAGCGTTTTTTCAGCGTCTAATGTCAACGTGATTGTACTGTCCGTTGTATAGTGGTAGGTAATTTCAAATGGTGTTATAGCATCGTCATTATCTGTCGTCAGTGTTAACTCGCTCGCATCGCCAAAAAACTCCCGGAATTTATACGAGATTTGTGCGCGAAATACCGTTGACAAGTCTGGTGAAGCCGGTTTCAGAGGTTCCGGCGGGTAAGCAGTGATTTGTTTGATGTATTGCCGAAAATCGCGGATTAATTCGTGAAAAAAGTAGAGCAGCTTCGTGAGAACGCTTTTGCCGCTGGCTGTCGCGCCAATGAAAACGACTAAGGTTTTATCCATATCGATTTCTGCGTCTCGGATATTTATAAAGTTTTTGACAACCAGTTTAGGCATAAAATTTCCATAAGATAGGGAGCAGGTGATTAAGACTGCACTTTTGCGAGGTAAGGGTTTAATCAACTAATTCTCAGACAGCCGCTTCCTGTAGGAGCGACCTCTGGTCGCGATTCATCTTCCTGTAGGAGCGATCTCTGGTCGCGATTCTTATTTTCTCTCGTTTAACCGGGGATCTGTGTCCATCCTTTGCTTCCCCGAATCGCGTCAATAGCGATTTGGTAACGCCAACCGTCTTGAAATGTTAAATACGGGTTGTGTGGACGGTCCTCAATATCCGCAAGGAAATCCCGAACAAGCGCGACCCATTTGTTTTGGATGTCGTCCCCGATACGCGGTAGGTCATCTGTGAAAGTTTGTGGAACAGGCAATTCCTCGGACGTTTCCCCAGCGTGTTTTGTAAGAGGTGATAGGATATGTCCGCCGCTTCCGACAAGCGTTCCGTGAGTCCCATAGAAATACCAACCGCCAGTCGGCGCATGGGTCGGTACACCTGGGTTCGTACGCATCGTTACGAGGATACTGTTTTCGGTATCTGACGTTTCAGGAGTCCCCAATTTGAAGAACGCCGAATAATCCCATTCTGCATCACACACCCGCCATTCGAGTTTTGATGCCTCTTCAGTTGTAATTTCTCTGCTCCGCCACACCCGAAAGTCTCGGATTTCCGGCACAACCGGTGCTTTTCTAAGAGCCGTTTTAGCTTCACCGACAGACGAGACAACTTTCATACCGGTCATCCGTTCCAGCATACCGAGCCGATGTGTAAGTCCGTTGTTCAATGCACCGCCGCCGTGCGCCAAAGAGCTCATCCAATTCCACGGCTTCACTGTCTTTGAAGAGGTATTGCTTGGGATCCGACGGCTATACCCTATATCGATGGCTGTTAACTCGCCGATGACTTGCTGCTGTGTCAACAGTTCTCGCACGTAAGCGACGCTTGGGTCGTATAGATGCGTTGCGGCGAAGCCGTGTTTCAATCCTGTGTCTTTGATGAGGTTATAGATATATTCGGCTTCCGATGCGGTAAGTGCTAACGGTTTCTCGCTGATGATATGGCACCCGAGTTCTACTGCCAACTCGATGACCTCGGTCCGCAAAATTGCCGGGGTCGTGAGCGCAACGATATCCGGTTTATGTTTCAGCAAGCTCTTTCGCCAATCCGTTGAAGCGTCAGGCACGCCTAAACCAGACGCGACTTTTTGTACAATATCTGGTTTTCTGGCACAGATAGCCAATACTTCCACACCGTAATGTTGAAACGCTTTTGTGTGCCCTTCCGCCGACCAACCTGCGCCGACAACAACCGCTTTTAATTTTTTCATTATTTTCTTGGCAAGTAGGCGCGCTTTTCAAGCACGCCGAACAGTAGGTGTTTCAGATTATGCCAATATCTCACTCACAACCCGCGCTTTCTCTTCAACGCCAGTTAACCGATGATCAAGCCCTTGGAACTTGAAGGTCAACCGTTCATGGTCAACGCCGAGTTGGTTGAGAATCGTAGCGTTTAGGTCGCGAACAGAGACAGCGTCTTTGACGATATTGTAACTGAAGTCATCCGTTTCGCCGTGGACGATCCCACCTTTCACACCACCGCCAGCCATCCACATCGTGAAGCACTTCGGGTGATGATCGCGCCCGTAGTTATCCTTCTTGAGCGCGCCTTGGCAGTAAACGGTGCGTCCAAATTCACCGCCCCAGACAACGAGAGTTTCATCAAGCATACCGCGTTGTTTCAGGTCTTGGACAAGTGCTGTCGCGGGTTGGTCAATGTCACGGCATTGGTTTCGGATGTCGTTCGGTAGGTTCCCGTGTTGGTCCCAACCACGATGGAAGATTTGGACGAGTCGGACATCGCGTTCCATCATCCGACGTGCAAGGATACAGCAGTGGGCAAATGTGCCGGGTGTGTTAACATCGGGACCGTACATCTCCAAAACATTGGCAGGTTCCTGCTTCAGGTCTGTCAGTTCAGGGACAGACGACTGCATCCGGAACGCCATCTCATATTGTGAGATACGCGCATGCGTTTCTGGATCACCGATTTCTTCGTAGAGCTCTTCGTTGAGTTTGACCAGCGAATCCAGCATCTGTTTCCGTGCCTTTTCACTCATGCCTTTAGGATTTGAGAGGAATAGCACCGGATCGCCTTGGCTACGGAGTAACACACCTTGGTGTTCGGAGGGGAGGAATCCGGCACCCCAGAGCCGGTTATAGAGTGCTTGTGCGGACTTTCTGCCTGTCCACGTTGCATTCATCACAATAAAGGAAGGGAGGTTATTATTTTCAGTGCCTAACCCATAACTGAGCCACGCGCCGAGGCTCGGTTTGCCGGGGGTCTCATTGCCGGTACAAACATAAGTGATCGCTGGATCGTGGTTAATCGCCTCGGTGTGTAACGATTTGATAATCGCGATGTCTTTGACCATGGATGCGGTATGCGGTAGCAACTCGCTAATCCATGCACCATCGCTGCCGTTGTCGTGCTGCTTGAACTCAAAGATAGAAGGGGCAATCGGGAAACGTTGCTGACCGGAGGTCATCGTCGTGAGGCGTTGTCCCATCCGCACGGTTTCCGGGAGCTCTTTATCAAACCATTCCCCCATCGTCGGTTTATAGTCGTACATGTCCATCTGCGAAGGCGCACCAGACATGAAGAGATAGATCGCGCGTTTCGCTTTCGGGGCAAAATGCGGTAGTTCAGGCAAGCCTCTGGTTTGTGGCATCGCTTGCTGCTCAAGGGCATTTACGAGCGTGTGCGGCAGTAATGAACCGAGGGCTGCACCACCGAAACCCATCGCACATTTACCGAAAAATTGTCGGCGCGTTTCAAGCTTGAGATATTCTTTAATTGGGTCCATTGTGTATCTCCTTTGCGATACCATACATGTCAATTTAAGGAAAAACAACCGTCATGATCCCAGGCCCGGTAGGCGCTGTTTGAAACTGCGCCGGATCTTAGACAGAAACCTTGGATACTTCAAAACCCTCTTTAGTCCCGTAGGGTTTATTTGCTTGGGTGTTTCTTCAGCATGTTTATAGCAGCGTTTTCAAGCAAGGACCCTAGCCCTGTAAGGGCGGCATGTTTATATTTTGGGCACTAAAACGTTGGCAAAATCCCTAAATTGACACCTATGTGTATCTCCTTTGCGATACCTACTTCTTAATTCAGATGTTGCGGTGCATTTCTTAACATTGTTGATAGGCGCGCTTACGAGGCACGCCTGCCGTAAAAGCCTACGACTATGCCAATATTTCGTTGACAACCCGTACTTTCTCCTCAACCCCAGTTAACCGATGATCAAGTCCTTGGAACTTATACGTTAACCCCTCGTGATCGATGCCGAGTTGGTGGAGAATTGTAGCATTTATGTCCCCAACAGAGACGGGGTCTTTGACGATATTGTAGCTGAATTCATCGGTTTCGCCGTGAACAACACCACCCTTGATACCGCCGCCAGCCATCCAGCGCGTGAAACACTTCGGATGATGGTCGCGTCCATAGTTATCCGGGCTGAGTTTACCTTGACAGTAAACAGTTCGGCCGAATTCACCACCCCAGACGACTAATGTTTCGTCCAGCATGCCACGCTGTTTCAAGTCTTGGACGAGCGCAGCTGAAGGTTGGTCAATGTCGCGTGCCTGATTCCGAATGTTCTTGGGAAGGTCGCCATGCTGATCCCATCCGCGATGGAAGACTTGGACAAGACGGACATCGCGCTCCATCATCCGACGTGCAAGGATACAGCAGTTGGCAAATGTGCCGGGGGTCTTCACCTCAGGTCCATACATCTCCAAGATGTGATCGGGTTCTTTGGATAGGTCGGTAAGTTCGGGGACGCTTGTCTGCATACGGAATGCCATCTCATATTGGGTGATACGCGCGTGCGTTTCTGGATCACCGATCTCCTCGTAGAGTTCCTTGTTAAGTTCCACGAGGGTGTCTAACATCTGTTTCCTTGTTTTCTCGTTGACACCTTCTGGGTTTGAGAGGAATAACACCGGATCGCCTTGGCTGCGAAGTAGCACACCTTGGTGTTCCGATGGGAGGAAGCCAGAACCCCAAAGACGATTATAAAGTGCTTGTGCACCCTTCGGACCGCTCCATGTGGCGTTCATCACAATGAAAGAGGGCAGGTTTCTGTTTTCACTACCGAGACCATAACTCAGCCACGCACCGAGACTCGGTTTACCCGGACTCTCATCGCCGGTACAGAAGAAAGTGATCGCCGGATCGTGATTGATCGCTTCCGTGTGAACAGTCTTAATAATCGCGAGGTCTTTCACCATAGATCCGGTATGTGGCAGCAATTCGCTAATCCACGCGCCGTCGCCACCGTTGTCGTACTTCTTGAATTCAAATATAGACGGAGCAATCGGGAACTTATCCTGTCCGGAGGTCATCGTCGTAAGACGTTGCCCCATCCGGACGGATTCGGGGAGGTCTGTATCAAACCATTCTCCCATATTCGGTTTATAGTCGTACAGATCCAGTTGTGAAGGTGCCCCCGACATAAAAAGGTAAACAGCCCGTTTCGCTTTGGGTGCAAAGTGCGGCAGTTCTGGTAAACCTCCAAATCTCGGTTTCGCTTGGTTTTCAAGTGCATTCACGACGGCGTTCGGCATCAGTGTGGCGAGTGCCGCGCCGCCAAGCCCTGACGCACATTTACTGAAAAATTGGCGACGTGTCTCAAGTTTCAGATATTCCTTAATTGGGTCCACTGTTTATCTCCTTTCGCCATACCTGTTCCGCGGTTGAGGCATCGCGATGCTTTAATCATCTGTAAGCGGTAGTTGAATGTCCAGTTCCAAATTCAGAAACTGTTTCAGGAGTCTTTGAAGGGGTTCCTTAGCACGGCGTGTAAAAATATTTCATAATCTTTATCAAATGGGCGCAACCTTTCGGTCGCGCCCACCAGATTTGATTATCCCTTGTTCAGGACTTCGTCCAGATTAAGGATCAGATTCGCAATCATCGTCCATGCAGCGACTTCAACCGCATCCAAGGTTTCATCAGGTTTCGATTCGCCAACAACTATCAACTCTTTGGCTGCTTCCGGGTTTGCCTCCAACTCCTGATAGTGGATTTGGAATGTCTCCAATAGCAGTGCTTCCTCTCTCGGTTTCGGGAGTCGGGCAGTCGCTGCCTCAAAGAGGTAAGCGATACGCGCTTGCGGTGTCTCGCCGCCTTCCTTAACAGCGCGCTCCGCGAAAGCGCGCGCCGCTTCAAAGAACTGCGGATCGTTCATCAGCATTAACGCCTGCATCGGCGTGTTGGTACGTTCACGGCGGATTGTGCAGGCTTCACGTGACGGCGCGTCCAAAATGTTCATCTGTGGCGGTGGTGCGGTACGCTTCCAGAATGTATAGAAACTCCGGCGATACACCTTATCAGCACCGGCATCTTTAACAAACGTGTCGGTATTAGATCCGCTAAACCCTACGGCTTTCCAGAGCCCACCGGGTTGTGGTGGTTTGACACTCGGTCCGCCAATTTTAAGATATAACAAGCCGCTGAGGGCGAGTGCGTTATCGCGCACCGTTTCTGCATCAAACCGATACCTTGGCGCACGGGAGAGTAGCACGTTGTCAGCATCACGCGCCAGTTTTTCGGGCGTGACCTGTGCACGCTGCCGATATG
>JAKZUG010000643.1:0-13162 GCA_047516705.1 Candidatus Poribacteria bacterium
CTTCTATTCAGGACATATCCGTTCAACTCAAGCTCAAATAATTGGCGAAGGTATTGATATTAGAAATGGTATTCTTATTCCAAGTATAGTAAAGCCTATAATTACCGAAGCACAATGGCGGGGTTGGGAATGCAGATCGCATTTGGGCGCGTACGCCGCAAAACCTCGCCAGCGGCGTGTCCGTTCGGTAAATGCTACATATTTTCGGGCTTTACTATAAACAGTTGCCTCCTACGGAAAAATCACAAACTCCAATCGCCGATGTGCTTCACGCAATGCTGCCTCTACCGCCTCCGGTGTTTCAGCACGCGCAAAGATGAAACCGAGGTACCGTGCCCCCTCTGGCAACGGCACCACTTCCCCACCAATAGGAATTGTGATATTGACCTCTACAATTCCATCTACATGATACGCGGATGTTTTGCCGCGGACTTCACCCAAAATGCCAGCCTTCGGTACTGGAATCATCATCACCCCCGCTGCTTGCTGCTCTCGTTGTAACGTCTCCACGGGTTGTCCAATTGCATGTCGGATAACGAGTTCCTCCAGCGACATGCCAGTCCCGAAGCGCAAAGTTCTTGCACAGAGTCCGCCGATCGTCCTCGCAGCAATTTCGATGAGGTGCGCGCCATTGTCGTTATAGCGCAACTCGGCGTGGACGGGCCCGTGTCGTAACCCTAAGGCATCGGCAGCTTCCGCTGTTGCGTTATGTAAGGCAGCTTGGATATCTGCTGATAACCGGGAAGGCGTAATATAGAGGGTCTCCTCAAAAAAAGGACCTTCAAGCGGATCAGGTTTATCAAAAAGCGCAAGCGTCTTAAGTTCACCGTCTAAGCGGATACCTTCCAGTGCGACCTCTATCCCCGGAATATAGTCCTCAACGAGCAGATATTGCGAGGCGTGCGTCTGTGAACTGACCTCTGTGGTATCCTTCAAAGTGTGGAGAAGTTTCGTTGTCCTTTGAAAGGCTTTGATAAATTCGTCAGGCGTGTCTGTCCGGATGACACCGCGGCTTGCAGAGAGGGACAGTGGTTTGAGAACACACGGAAAACTGAGGTGTGCATCCGTATCGAACTGGGTTCTCACTATCTCAGCGGGGTCATCATAGATAGAAAAGCGTTGGTAAGCGGGTACCGATACGCCGTTCGTTGCTAATGTGTGCCTTAAGAGGTATTTGTTGCGCGTGGCTTTTGCTGAAGCGACAGGGTTATGTGGAAGTCCTAACGCCTTTGATGCAGTCGTGGCAAGCAGGGTCGTATCATCATCGACACCAACTATTGCCGCAAGCGGGTGTGTATCGGTAAACTCAAGAATTGCCTGTGTCGCAGCGATTGGCGCGCTGAAGTCAAGCACGAGGGTGTGGCGCGGCGAGAGGTCTGCTGTCGTTGCGGCTTCTTCTGATGCGACAACGATCTCTACATCAAGTTTCGATGCAGCTTCCAAGAAGTCGGAGGCTCGATATGTGCGTGTTGGAAGGAGCAGGAGGACCCGGGGTTTTTCTAACGGTTGATGCTGCATTTAGGAATCTCCTGCTTGGTTATAGAGTAGACGCGATTACAAACCGCGCCTACCGGGCTTGGAGAATTAGAATTGTCATTAACTGGTACGGGAGCCTCGCAATAACTTCTGATACGATGCGTATGCACTCTGCGCATCTTCCTCACCGTCAAGGACACGACGTAGGCATTGCACAATGCCGATCGGATCATCCTCACCGAAGATGGTGCGTCCGAACAGGATCGCGCGTCCACCGTTGTTGACGACATTGTGTGCCAAGGCGAATGTACTGCGTGTATTTTGACGGGGACCGCCCAACGCACCGATCACTAACGTCGTATCGAATTGGCACAACTCAGTCCAAACATCGGCGGTCGTATAGGCAGTCTTAATAAAGCGCGGACGTTGGTGTTTTCGGAGGTAGCTCATCGTCCGAACAATAGAATCGGCGACATACATACCTCGTTTCTCCTCATCCATTCCGGGCAGTTTAATATTCGGTAAAAAGACCTCTAAGAGATGGTCGAATCCTTCAATTTCACCAACAATATGTGCAAATTGCACATACGCCTGCAACATCCGCTCATCAGCGATCGGATCATTGTTGAGCGTAATGGAGTACAACCCAAGGTTAACGCGACATTCAAGTGCGGGACCGATGAGTGCCTCACAATAGCGTTGCATATCCTCTGGAAATACTGTCTGAAACGGCATTGACGGACTGGAAGTATAGACACCAAACCGCGGGTTCCAGATAGCGGTTTCCGAGTTCATTCGGACGATTGGCGTAATCGGTGTGTTTTCAAAAAGGTTTTCTTCAAGTGCAAGCGTTTCCGCATCGGCGGGTGTCATCAGAAGTCCATCTAATTGTCCATCAGCGACGAGGTCGCGTTGCAGTTGCAAAAACTCTGCATGTGTGCGGTAGTGAGGTTTTGGGTGCTGCACCTGTCCAAGCCCTTTAATCCCCGCGGATGCAAGTGGATCCGCAGCGAAAACCAGAATCGGGTTCTGTGCAAGCAGGTCTGTATCAGCAAGTTTTTCAAATATCCGGTTGCCCATCTATAATTAGTTCCTTTATCTTTATAATGTATTGGTTGGGTCAATATCTATCACAAATTCAATAACTTTCGATTTAATGATGGCTGGCGGTTCGTCAGTAAAACGCTTAAAGAGTTGCCCTATTTTTTCAGCATCGGTACTTCGGAGCAAAAGATGCCACCGAAATTTCCCTTCAATTTTCGATAATGGTGCCGGTGCGGGACCGAGGATCTCCACCGATGCTTTTTCAATATCGGGACCCTGTGAAGCGTGTTCTCGATCTGTCTGCCAAATTTCGAGTTGATCTCGCGCGGCATGGGCGGCTTCAATAACCGCTTGTTCGTCTTTACCGCGAAGTAAGAGGGTCGCAACATGGGCGAAGGGTGGATACAGTAACGCCTCACGCGCTACAATCTCCTGTGCATAGAAATCGAGATAGTCATGTTTCTGTGCAGCCTCTATACAGTAGTGCTCGGGCATGTAGGTTTGGATGACCACCTTTCCTTCAAGTTCTGCGCGTCCAGAGCGCCCTGCGACCTGTGTGAGTAGGCTGAACGTCTGTTCACTTGCCCGGAAATCGGGAAGATTCAAGGCTGTATCCGCTGCGATGACCCCCACAAGTGTAACTTTTGGGAAGTCTAACCCCTTTGACACCATCTGTGTGCCTATCAGAATATCAATCTTCTGTTGCCCAAATTCGTCTAAAATCTGCTTATGTGCGTTTTTTCGCGTTGTTGAATCAGCATCAAACCGTTTTACACGGGCTCGCGGGAACGCCTTATGTACTTCTTGTTCAACCGCCTCTGTTCCTGCACCAAAAAATCGGATAGCCTCGCTACTACACTGTGGACACACGGATTGTGTCGGGCGGTTGCTGCCACAGTGGTGACAGACAAGCTGCTGCTTTTCACGGTGATAGGTTAGCGAGATAGAACAGTTGTCGCACCGTTCAACATAGCCACAGTTGCGGCAGAAGACATAAGTGGAGTGTCCACGCCGGTTAAGAAACAGGATAATTTGCTCTCGCCGGACAAGCCGTTCTTCAATAGCGCTTCGGAGTAGTTCCGAGAAGATCGTACGGTTTCCCTTTTTTAGCTCGGTTCGCATATCAACGATGTGAACATCGGGCATTTTTCTATCAAAAACACGGTCGGGGAGGTTTAGGAGCCGATAACTCCCGTTTCGCGTCCGATGGAAACTTTCAAGCGAGGGTGTGGCACTCCCCAGCAGAACGAGGCAGTTTGCGAGGTCGCTCCGTTTCTGTGCGACTTCCCGTGCATGGTAGCGCGGGGCAGTATCCGATTTATAGGAATCCGAATGCTCCTCGTCTATAATCAGCATCCCAAGTTTTTGGAGGGGGGCAAAAATAGCAGAACGCGGTCCGATGACAATATCGGCTTCCCCTTTTTGGATGCGATGCCACTGGTCATAGCGTTCGCCATCACTCAATCGGCTATGCAGCAACGCGACGCGCGCTCCAAATCGCCCCACAAATCGAGAGGCAGTCTGAGGGGTGAGCGAAATTTCTGGAACCAGTGCAATGACAGATTTTCCATTCTTAAGAACTTCTGCCATCGCCTGCATGTAGACTTCAGTTTTCCCACTCCCGGTTACCCCGTGTAGTAAAAAAGTCGATGGATGTTTAGTTTCGTTGTCCGAGATGAATTCCGTAGTGTCTGATGCCAGTGCCTTTTGAATTTCAGCGAAGGCTGCGGATTGCGCGGGATTCAAGCGGAGGGGCTGCGTCGGCGCGATAGGTTCAGAACTCAGCGGATTACGCACCGTTTGTGCGCGTGTGATATGAATAAACCCGCGTCTTTCAAGGGTCCGTAACAGCGAAACGCTAGCATTTACCCGCTTCATTAGGTCTGCTGTTGCTAACGGAACGCCTTCGTCGAGGAGAAGTTGCAGAATGTCTGCGCGCTTGGCATCGGCAGCGTGGCGACGGTTCACCAAGTGCTGTGCGGACACATCATCTTGCCCGTCTGGATTTTCGTTCTTGAGTTGTTGAATTTCTGTCTCAATATCAGGAGTCGGTAAAGCTAATTGCGCGACAGTGGTTTTCTGAGTGGTAGCCTTCGGTTTGTGGGTAACGTCAGTCTCAACGACACCTTTTTCGCGGAGTGCTGTAATCCGCGGACGGACATCTTGATAACTCAAGCCGCTCCGTCTGGCAAGCTGATTGAGAGAAAGTTCTCCCTCTGCCTCCAAAAGTGCAACGAGTTTTTTTTGGACTTTTCCGAGTGATGCTGAAAACCCGGGCAAGAGTCGGACTTGCTCCTTTTTCTGGCTTCGCACAGCGGCTGGCACCGCAGAAAAGAGCGCGACACCCCACGAACAGACATAATAGTCCGCCATCCATTTCGTAAGGGTGAGCATCTCAGACGAGAACATCGGTATTTCGTCAAGACAGGCGGAGATATTCTTGATAAGATTGGGAGCGAGGTCAGTTTCATCAAGCCGTTCAACGACGACCCCCTCCTGATCTGTTCTGCGAAACGGTGCTAATACGCGGACCCCGGGTTGCAAAACTGTGTCCAGCTGCGGTGGCACGCCGTAGGTAAATACCTGATCTACTGATAGCGGAAAAGCAACGTTTGCATAACGCATAATTAGTTGTCAGTTGTCGGCTTTCAGCAGTCAGTAGAGAGGTTTCTGATTAGATCAGACGCTTCTTGACTGATGGCTGACTGCCATTCTTTATTCTACTGTTGTGCCAAAAATGTGAGGACCTTTTTTACGTCTTCCCATACATCGCGTTTGGCATTTGGGTTTCTGAGAAGGTATGCTGGGTGATAAGTCGGCATAACAACCGGTGGCTTTTTGTGTGGCAGGACGCGCAGTCCGGCGACATTGCACTCATGGAATTCACCGCGAAGTTTTGTAATGCCCACCTTAGTATCAAGCATCATCTGTGCAGCAAAACTCCCAAGTGCCACAATCACCTTCGGTTGAATCAGTTCTATTTGGCGTATTAAATAAGGGGTACAGGTTGCGACCTCGTCCTTTTCAGGATTTCTATTGCCGGGGGGACGGCATTTAAGTACATTGGCAATATAGACATCCGTGCGCTTAAGTTTCATCCCCGACTCAATGATTTGCGTCAGCAATTGACCGGCTCTACCGACAAAAGGTTCTCCCTGCTTATCCTCGTCAGCCCCGGGTGCCTCACCGATGAACATAAGGTCAGCGTTCGTATTCCCGACACCAAAAACGACACTATTCCGTGTTTCGTGTAACGGACATTTAGTGCAATTCCCAGCGTCTGTTGCCAACGCGGGCAGGTCGAAATCTGCATAAGGCGACTGCTGTTCAGGTTCGCGTAGTTCTGTTTCTATGAAACCGAGTTGAAGTTGCTCTTCCATGTATTCCCTCACACTGGCAACAAGTTCTGTGTACTCTTTTCTGAGGCTATCCGTATCCATTTTTTATCTATGCCTATACGTAGTTATTGGTTGTCAGTTATCAGCAGTCAGCCATTAGTTATCAGTGTTATCAGTGAAAGCCGACTCGAAGTCCCCTCCTACAGCAAAACAATCTTGCGAGTGACTACTATCACGTACCAGCGTTTGCTTAAGTCCTGTTAATTCCTTAGATCGTGAATAAGGGACATGCCATCGAACCAAGTGATATACAGGAACAACGCAATCAGAAGGACGATGCTCACCTGTTGAACAATCTCTTGTGCCCTTCGAGGCATCGGCTTTCCACGGATTTTCTCAACGGCAAAAAATAGGAGCTGCCCACCGTCAGCAATCGGGATCGGCAAGAGATTGACGATGCAGAGATTGATGCTGATAAACCCTATGAAGAAAATAGCACTGCTCAATCCGAGACGGCTAAACATGCTATTTGTTGCACTCGCGATACCGATGGGACCGGCGAGGTGTTTCGGTGAAACCTCTCCCCCTATCAACTGTTGTAGCGTTCTACCGATGGCTGTAAAGGTCAACCATGTCGCTTCAATACCTTTCCCAAACCCCGTGAAGAGATTATATTCCGGCAAAGGTGTTATTTTGGGAGCCAGTTGCATGCCGCTGAGGGAGGTCCGCCACATCAATCCGAACATGACTTCTTCTGGGTCTGTCTCTGAACTGTGTGTCTCGCTTGAAAAGGTTATTTGTTTCAGGTTACCCTCGCGTATTAAACCGATTTCAATGGGTTGGTTCGCCATTGCCATGAGCTGCGAGTAGAGCGTTGTCTCGTTTATGGTCTCTCCGTTAAGTGTAACAAGCACATCTCCATTCTGAATCCCAGCGTTTTCGGCGATACTCCCTTTTTGAATACCTGCGCTCACCCACCAATCCACCGGCAGTTGGAGTGTGAATACTTCATCACCCCGGCGAATGCCAAGCGTTAATGCCTCTTGATTTTCACTGATGCTTTTATAAAGTGCCTTATATTTTTCATCAATCCAGTTCGCTGAAGGGTGCCACACGCCGTAACCAAAGTACGGGACGCTATAGAGTCTCTCGCCGTTGATGCTTTCAATCAGGTCCCCGACTTGAATGCCAGCGTTTTCGGCGAGACTCCCTTCTTTGACATGGCTCACGATTGTTGCGTCTCCGCTGCTCACCCGAATTTCGCCGATATCACCTCTGACACTCGGTATAGGATCCGGTTTGACAGAGAGGGTTTGGCGGACACCATCTCGCTCCACAACGAGTTCCAACGTTTTATTCGCGCTTGTAAAAACCCGTGTTTGGAACGTAGACCAATGGCGGATCGAGTCCCCATTGATTGAAACGAGTGTGTCGCCGGGCATGATGCCACTATCAGCACCTGCTCCATCGTCAGCGACCCAACCTATCTGAACTGTCTCTTTCTCACCGAGCGGCATGCCTGTTAATCCGCCGATTAACCGAGCAGCGTCAGTGTTAAGTCCAGTAGCGAAAACGAGCCAATAAACCAAAACACCAAACAAAAGATTAACAACAGGTCCTGCCGAGACAACAAGCGAGCGACTCTTGATCGAAGCACTCGTAAATTCGCCGGGTGCGCCGGTCTGTTCGCTGGGATTTTCACCTTCCATCTGGACGTATCCACCAAATGGCAGCAGGGAGATTTTATATTCTGTTTCACCGCGTTGGATTCCAATGAGTTTCGGACCGAAGCCAAGTGAGAAGGTATTTACCTTGATACCGCATCGTTTCGCGGCATAAAAATGACCGAGTTCATGAATAAAGATAAGGAAACCGAGCGGAATAATTGCGAGAAACGCAGCTTTGATGTACGGAATGACGGAGCTAATGAAGTCAATCAAGAATTCCATGTCTATTACCCTTTTTCTTTAGGAGCGAGGTTTTCATGCCTCAACTCACCGCTGTTTTATTAGAGCTTGTGTAATTTTTTATCAGTGAACGTGCTGTTGATTTTGCCCACCGATCTGTCTCAAGGATATCTGGGAGTGTTGGCTCTGTGACCACTGTGTGCTTATCCATCACATGTCCGAGGATAGCGGGTATATCCATAAACCCGATGTCCGCATTAAGAAACGCCGCCACGACCACTTCATCCGCGCTGCTCAATACCACAGGGAGTGTGCCGCCAACGTCTGCGGCGGTATACGCCAACGAGAGGCACGGGAACTTTTCAAAATCGACAGGTTCAAAGTGGAGTGCGCGCGCCTCCTGTAGATCCAGACGTGGTACCGGCGCGGAGAGTCTACGCGGATAAGTTAAAGCGTATTGAATCATAATACGCATATCTGTGGGACCTAATTGTGCAAGCGTGGAACCGTCTGTCCATTCCACCATAGAATGAATGATGCTCTCCGGGTGGACAACGATGTCAATTTTTGAGGGTTCTATATTAAACAACCATTTCGCTTCGATGACCTCCAGCCCTTTGTTCATCATCGTTGCGGAGTCAATAGTGATTTTCTGTCCCATCTTCCAATTCGGGTGCTGGAGTGCCTGTTCTGGTGTTACAGAATAGAGTTCGGCTTTGGGCACCTCTCGGAATGGTCCGCCTGAGGCAGTAATCAGGAGTCGATGGATATCTGACTGCTGATCGCGTGCGCCCTCTAAACATTGGAAGATAGCACTCATTTCGCCATCTATCGGTATCAAGTTAACGCCGTTTGCCTTAACCGCTGTGTTAACAAGCGGTCCCGCCATTACCATAACCTCTTTATTAACGAAAGCAATGTCTTTACCAGCATTGATCGCCGCCAAGGTCGGCAAGAGCCCTGTGCTACCGCCCATTCCATCCAAGACTTGGGAGGCTTGCGGCATTGTCGCTACGGCTTGAAGCCCTTCCGTCCCAGCGAGCACTCGCGTCCCATTGATATCCCGAATACGTGCCCGGAGTATTCCCGCCGCAGTCGGCTCATTTAACGCCACCAACGCCGGACGATACCGCCGAACCTGTTGTTCAAGTGTATCAACATCTCGGTTCGCTGCGAGACCGACGACTTTAAATTCGTCAGCATGCGTTTCAACAACGCTAAGGGCGTTCTTCCCAATAGAGCCTGTGCTACCGAGTATGGCGATATGCTTCATGTGTAATGTCTGCGAATGTTATGAGGGACTTATCAGCACAGAAGCCGTCAGCCGTCAGCAGTCAGTAAAGAGACTTTCGGTTAGTCTAAAACCTCTTTGCTGAAGGCTGATAGCCGACGACTGATAGCCATTTTGCTGACCGCTTCTTTGCTGGTGGCGGATTACCCCAAATGTTTTGTCAATTCCCAGTAATAATAGAGGGCAGGCGTGCTAAAAATCAGGCTGTCACATCTATCAATAAAGCCACCATGTCCGGGAATTACGTCTCCTGAGTCTTTGACCCCCGCAGTCCGCTTCATAAGTGATGCGCTGAGGTCTCCAAGTTGTCCGAGAACACTCAGCAGGAGCCCAATAAAAGCGGCGTTCACCCAAGAAAGCGGTCCGTTCACCCAAGAAAGCGGTCCGTTCAGGAGAATGACACCGAGCACAGAACCGATTAAAGTGCCTACAACCAATCCACCGATGGTCCCCTCCACTGTTTTGTGAGGACTGACGGGTGTGCCGAGTTTATGTTTACCGAAGGCTCTGCCGACGAGATACGCGCCGGTGTCGCTACACCAAATTGTACCGCATAACAAGAAAATGAGGTGCCGCCCAACGGATTCTGCGTTCCGCAGCAAGATGAGATGGTACCCCAATGCCCAACCGATTGTTAAAATACCGGTTAATTTCAGCGTGACAGTGATCAACTCACCGTCAACTTTCGCTCTAAAGATACTTTCAGCGAAGACGTAAATGAACACGAAAGTAAAGAAAGTAAACATTACCGTCGAGTCGGATATAGTCTTGGTCAAGGCAGGTAAGAGATACGCTAATAAACAGAACACACCTGTTAGGAGTGCTGGCATCACAGGATTCAATTTTTCAGTGAAGTGTTGTGCCAGGCGACAGTACTCAACTTGCATCATCAACATAGAGACCAATACAAGTAGCAAGTAGAGCCAATCCCCCGAATAGATAATCAGGAGGACTAGCGGCACCAGCACAACCACACTCAGGGCTCTCCGCCAAAACATAGGTTCTGTATCCCGCTTGAATTATAGGACTATAGGGCGTATTCCTTGGGTTTCTCTTCAGGCTTCGCCGCGTTCGGGTGTTCGTTAGGAAGTTCTGACTCGCATTTTACGGTTCCTAATAGAACATTAAGGATTTGACCAACTACATCAGACAACACCAATATTCTAATCTAATAGGATTTACGGAATTTTTCCATGCGTCCTACGTATTACGGGTTTCGTTGGCACCCCATCCTACTAACGGGTGCGGACCCCGGTTTGAAACCTCACCAGCAAGGCGTTTACGTAAGTCCTGTCTAAGTTTCTAATAATTCCGTTTCTTTCGCCTCCGTCAATTCCTCAATTTGGTTGATGTATATATCTGTGAGCTGCTGCACTGGGTCCCCGCTGGTTTTTCCGCGCTTCTTATCACCACTACGGCTTTTACTTTTAGCACCGCCGCTACCTGTATCGCTGTCAAGTTTTTTGGTAGCATCATTGGCATCCCGGCGGATATTCCGAATTGCCACTTTACCCTCTTCGGCAAGTTTACGGACGATTTTTGCTAACTCAGTCCGCCGTTCTGTTGTGAGCTCGGGTACCAGGATCCGGATAATGTTCCCGTCATTGTTCGTTGAGAACCCTAAATTCGAGTGTGCAATCGCTTTCTCAATCTCTGTAATTAGCGTTTTATCCCAGGGTTGAATGACAAGCAGGCGCGGTTCAGGGGTCGTAATAGTACCGACCTGACTCAGCGGACTTTTGGTGCCGTAGTAGGTGACACTGACCTGATCCAAAAGTGCCGGCGTAGCACGCCCCGTTTGCACATGCGACAACTTCGTCGCTGTTATTTCAATTGTTTTCTTCATCCGAGATTCAGTCTCTTGAAGTATCTGTTGCATCTGATTTTTCCCTATAAGACATCGCGGACACCTGTGGGGTGATACAAAAAACTCAGTAAGGATACTGCCCCTCAACTACAAAGTATCGCGATGGAAGCTGTGCTTCTACCTCTTAGCTTATTACCATTCAGTCCGCAGCCTCAATCCCTGACGCTGCTGGCGTAATCTCTACGCAACGCAAATTCCGGACTAAACGGTTCTGTATCGTTACTGTCCAAGCACATAAAGGACAAAACGTTTGACGACGATATTCTCACCCAATTGGGCGATAGCGTTCTTGACAAGGATTTCGATGGTCTGATCTGTATCGCGAATATAAGGCTGCTGTAAGAGACACGTCTCTGAGTAAAATTTAGAGATCCGTCCCTCAACGATCCGTTCAGCGATATGGGCAGGTTTGCCTTCTTGTTCGGCTTGTGATTTCAGGATCGCTTTTTCAGTTTCAAGATCCTCGGCAGGTACATCTTCGGATTTAACATATTTCGGTTTAGCGGCTGCCACCTGCATCGCGATCTCTTTCGCCAACTCTTGGAATTGCTCCGTCCGCGCGACGAAATCGGTTTCACAATTCAGTTCGACTAATGTGCCGACACGACTTCCAGGGTGGATGTAAGAAACAATCAATCCCTCTTTTGCTACCCTGCTGCCTTTGAGTTCGGAAGCTTTCAAACCCTGCTCCCGCAACTTCTGAATTGCTGCGTCGATATTTCCGTTCGTTTCGGTTAGTGCCTTTTTGCATTCCATAATCCCCGCGCCAGTGCGCGAACGGAGCTCGCTAACCATCTTTGCTGTAATTGCCATCCATCCTCCTTTTATTTTTTTCAGCAGGCACGGTTATCATATAAGTTAAGGCGTTATACTGTTCTGACCGCGCCGGAACTGGTAAATATTTATGGCGCGATTGCCTCTTAATTTGCAATCGCGCCATAAAATCTCTTATGGGGATTGCCGCCGAGGGGCTCTCCCTCTCCGTCGCTGACGGGGGGGACGCGTCTGACGTTGTTCACTTTCCCCAATAGCTTCGGGTTCCGCGGACAACTGCGCCTCTTTAAGAATCGTGGTACTCTCTTCCTCATGTCGTTCCGCTGTAAGCACTGCATCGACGGGTGCAGCGGTTTCGGATTGCGCTGCCTCGTCTGAGACCTGTGCACCTTCTGACGCACCGCCCCGTCCTTGAATTACCGACTCCGCCAAAACTGAACAGATGAGACGGATCGAACGGATCGCATCGTCATTTCCTGGTACCGGCAGATCAATCGGGTCGGGGTCGCAGTTCGTATCAACAATAGCGATGATAGGGATGCCTAATTTATTCGCCTCGGCAATAGCCGTGTGCTCCTTACGTGTATCCGTTACGACGACGACTTCAGGGAGTTTTTTCATTTCTCTGATCCCGCTGAGGTTATTGTCGAGTTTGCCTTTTTGGCGTCGCAGGTTTATCACCTCTTTTTTCGGCATCTGTTCAAAAACCCCATTCGTTTCATCGGCATCCAATTTGTCCAAACGGTTGACACTCTGACGGATGGTCTGGAAATTAGTGAGCATACCGCCAAGCCAGCGATGGTTCACGTGGTACATCTCACATCGAACAGCCTCGCTTAGTACGGCTTCTTGGGATTGCCGTTTTGTACCGACAAATAGTATCCCGCCGCCCTTCACAGCGATGTCTTGCACGAATTCTGCCGCGGTTTCAAGCATCCGTAACGTCTTTTGCAAATCAATAATATAAATCCCGTTCCGCTCGGCGAAGATGTACTCTGCCATCTTCGGATTCCAGCGACGGGTCTGATGTCCAAAGTGAACTCCACATTCAAGGAGTTCTTTCATTGTAACTGCCAAAAAAACCTCCTAGGTTCGCAGAAGCGACACTGCCTCTGCTGGGTTTCCGCGTCCACCGCCTTCATATTTGCATCAGACTCTCAGTATGAGAGAACCCACTGTACAAATCGGGAGGTGTGTTGTATTTACGATTGAAGTTTAAACGCCTGATGAACCCTTGTTCATCAGAATTACTATAAATATTTTACCACAGAAACGGTTGAATTTCAAGTTTAAGTTTTATAACACACGTTTTAGGTGGATGTCAAGGAAAATTAGTAGTCAGTTATCAGTTATCCAGGGCCATTTAGTTTTCCATTTTTATTGCGCTTTTAGATAACCAAACCCTGTAGGTGCGGTTTTGCGGCGTACTCGCCCAAATGCGATCTGCATTCCTAACCGCACCGGA
>JAKZUG010000644.1:0-5629 GCA_047516705.1 Candidatus Poribacteria bacterium
CGATTACGAGATTGAAACTTGTTCAGATCCGTAAGCATGTAACTCAACGGATGCTGCCTTGAAACCAAAAGTACCTCGATTACGAGATGGAAACTTGTCGGCAATATGGATGTGTGTCCCATCAAACGTCACTTGAAACCAAAAGCCCCTTGATTACGAGATGGAAACTCGTTATAGCCTTTTGGGACAAGTTCATCAAGCACCCTTGAAATGAAAGTATTCTCGATTCCGAGATAAAAACAAAAAAGCCGCACAAATCGTGTGGCTTTCTCTTTGAGTCATACAGATATATCAACGGAAGAAAAATCTATGAAGTAGGGCAGACGTTAAGCAGTGATACCTTTGATCCGATACTGCCCATACCCGAATGCCGTATGGTGACCGATATGTAAATGCTCACCGAGGAAAATAAAAGGCAGGAACGGTGAGAGGTTACCCGTGAAACGGATACTACCGACGAACCCACCCATCGGGATAACAGCCTCCCCACGATGCGACCAACGGTCTGTTCTCACCCAACGCAGATGAGATTCATGCGTGACGGCATCAGCAGCCTTGGATAAACTGGCGGCATCTACGTCGAGGTCTTCGCCACAATGGAAGTAGCTCAACAAACGGATACGACGGAGCAAATTGCGGATGAGATGTTCAAACCGGAGATCGCTCGTCCAGCGTCCAGCGACTTTGATACTGGTAGGCGTAAGAAATTCGAGATCGATCCGATGAGCGACATCGGGGACGGCACATATCACATCGTCCGGACGGAGGATTATCCCTTCGCCCGTCAACATCTGCGTCTCTGCCGTGTAAATCATCTGAGGCGGGTCATCTTCGCGTGCCGGGAGACTTTCGACGCTATCAAGTCGGCACCGCCCGCGTTCACCTCGAAGACCGATACCTCTTTTGCCTATCTGGTCGAAAGTAAACACCATCCACGGCAACAGGTTGATAGCCTCACCGATCAGAATCAGGTTACAGGCAAGCGTATCCCCCGGCGCGTATGCGAGTTTACCAGTCCGCGGCGGCTCAAGGATAAACGGATGCGGCGCAAACGGCTGACCGCTGAGGATAGGACTATCCTCAGGCACAGGCGTTTCAAAGCACTTGGAATAAACGCATCGGTCGGGGAACTGGCACACTGTCTCGCATGCATCTGTATCGCCAATGCAAGTGATATGGCGGAGCGTATATCCGAATCGGCTGCGGAAGGTGTTGCCTTTGTATTGCGGGAGTCTCAGCGGTTCTTGGACGGTATAGGTGAACCGATAGCGAGCAAAGCGAAAGTTTTGGAGCATGGTGGAATTTGGAATTTTGCCTCTTTTTCTCACCGATGAAACTTATGAAGTCTCGACAGATTCTATAGAAATCGGGATGACAGGCACACGGACTAACTCGAATTTGGATTGATCGTAGTCGTCTAAAAATAGGCGTTGAGCTTGTTGGGACCGGGTCAGTCTTTGTAGTTCAACAAGCGTTGTCTCTTTCTCAATTTTCTCTTCAAGATCGGCATCTGTGATTAAGGTATGATAAACTGCATCAATGTTTGCTTGTTGTGCCGCAAAAAGCGTCAGAGCAGCCATTCCTTTCCGCCCGCCAGATAGTAATAAGTGAATGTTTTTATCGGGGTTATCTTCCCGTGCCTCTGTAATGACAGAGGTAAGCCTTTCAAGATAGATGCTACAGTCATTGCTGGATGCGACATCCTGAATATCCTTAATCTCAATGGAAGTGATAGCACATTCTCTCCGGCTAAATGCCCTTTTAAGCAGTCCCACACCATTGCGAATCTCCGAATTGTTAGGGTGAATGACAATTACCCTTTCAATGTCTGCGCCTTCGATCGCGGACAACAATAAGAAAGTTTGTGTAACAATCATAGGCGTTTTCCCAAGCGGAGCAATTAGAATGTTGTCTTCAGTGTTGTCTAGTTCGCTCAGATGTACAAATTTATCGTGATCTTTTGACCAAATTTCCCTTTTTCCATTGGTAATGGCTTGATAAGTAGTGTTCTTAAGGGCAATTTCACAGACCACAACGTCTCTATTGGCGCGATAGTAGAATGGACGTTCAGCGGTCCGTCCCATTTTGAATGGTGTACAATCTGTTTTTGCATTTTTTAAGAATTTCCCGCGACTCTCTAGCAATTGCGAATACTGCATAGATCTAAAACAGTTTATCAGTTGTTTTTGAGTTTGACCACCACCTATTTCTTTGAACTGATCATAAGCTGCTTTGGAAAGATAGACATCAAGAAGACCGATTTTTTCCTGCTGAAGAATTTCGCGATAAAAGCCTTCAAGTTGGTCATCTATTTCAATGAAGGAGCGTGCATCTGGGTTAGATTGTACCTTAGAGAAATATTGCCGAAGTGCAGCACCACTTGGTAATTGTTCATAGGGAATTTCAACCAGGGTTAGTTCATCGGCAGGCGGGCTTAACTTTTCGCCTCGTATGTCTTCCTCAAAATCGAACAGTGCCTCAATTGAATGGAAATTTTGTTTGATAGGGTCATCTTCGTATTTATCTAAGACATGGTACAGTCCACGGACACATTCAAAGAACTGGCAGGTCACCGCCATGAGTGCCGACATATTCTTTCGCCCACCAGCGAGGGAAAGATAAACGGAATCTCCCCTGTCTTCGTGAGTTTGGATTGAATCTGACAAAACCCTAAGAAATTCTATAGAGGTGTCGCGGCTATTTGCATCGGGAAAAGGTAGAATAGATTGAGTAACAATACATTCCCCATTAAGATGTTCTTTGATCAGATCATAACCAAGATTAATTAATCTTTCGCCGTGTGGATGAATGACATGTAGTTGATCAATCGTCATGTCCTTTTTGGTTTTCAGTGCTTGCACCATTGAGGTCACGACAATTGGCGATTCACCCAGCGTTGCGATGAGAACATTCTTTGCCATAATGGGAACCTCTTTAGAGTTTACGGTGTTTCACTAATGGGTGCGTTGGACTTTTCGCCGAACCAATCCTGATTTGGATAATGATAAGTCGTTGTGTCAGTCGGATCCCATCGCCAGATACGACGAAGTGCGTTCAATGTTGGTGAGGTTGCGTCATCTGTAAATGTTTGTATCTGCTCTGATATATAGGTTGTCAACTCTCCTCCTTCATACTCCGTGACCCCTTGATTGGTTACATAACGGCTGGCATAATCAATCAACGTGAGCTTCGTAATATCAAAACAGGCACTTCCGAACCCTGCGGGTTTGGCGTAACCGATCTTGTGGCGCATATCCTGCTCAAGAACAAGTGTGTAAAGCAGGGTCTGTAATTCGAGTGTTTCAAGATTCGTGAACTGCAGGGAGAATGCAAATTGACTCCCCGTATCAACCGGTATAATATGTTCATTGTATTTAGTTTTCGTCTGTGGTGCTGCCGGTATTCCGCGCGGTTGGTGAAAGTAGAATTTTCGTCCTGCAATACGTGTCTTGGTTGGATTTAGGTAAAACGCTTGATGATGAGGCTTGGGACCCATGAGAGCGGTAGTATAGATGGCTTTATGTTTGTAGATTTTTACTTCCACAGCATCGTTGAATGAAATGTTCCCTAAGTGCAGCTTTGAATCGTCGTTAGGTTCTGCAATCCTTCCGAACATTCGGCAAGCAATGCACAAATCGGAGGAATTACATTTTTTGAAAGTTTTCGGCAACTTATTCTGATAGTTGACAGTGATCTGTTCTCTCTTGTGTTCGTACTTATACTTGAGTTCATGAAACATCAAGCAACCGTTCCCAACGGTTTCTATGAGACTGCGGAAAAGTCCTTTGAGTGAACTGCCGGGGATAATATGCTGTCCCTGATAGTTTGTTATAAACGGCTCCGCCCCGCTGTTCCTTTTCGGCGAGTCAAAGATGAAGACAGGCGTTTCTGCTGTAATCGTCCCTTCAATTTTCCCCGACACCCCACTGAACCTACTATGTGGCGAGGCAGGCTTTCGTATAGGTGATTCATCCCAGTCAATCGGCACAAAGTCATAGGGATTCATGAGACTTCCTCCAAATATCGAAAACGGTAAAATTCTAAATCGCCTGTTTCTGAATTGAGGTAGTGTCGGGCAGATATTTTCACGCGGGATTTTCCACCTCGATTTGAGACAGGATAAGGCAATAGTCGTGGGATTTGCAGTTCAAGGAATAAGTTCGCTGTCTCAGGTTGACCAATCCGTTTGAGGTTACCTGCTGACACCCTTTCGCCCCAGAGATAGTAAGTCTCATCTTGAATCTCAAATTCTGAGAGTGACTTGATATGAGGCATCGGCAATTCTGTCAGTTCACCGATGTAGACAATAACAAAAACACCGTCCTGTTTTTCCCATCGCAACTCAAAATTGTTGTGGAAAATGCGTCCGCGTTCCCACGCCTCAAGGTTCTCACTTGTATCATACTTCTTTAGACAAATTCCGGGCTTCTGTTCAGCATCAGGTAAGAAAGCATTCGGTACCCGTTCAAGCATCATCAATAATTCGGGTGGGCAGTCCAAGGCTTGAACAATTGGAAGTAAGTTTTCAGCTGTTCCCCAACAAATTTGTTCAGTCATTCGTCCCCTCATCTCGTCGGAATTCCAAGTGCGCAAACTGCATTGTTTTCGGCATCTCCCACGACTGAATTTTTGAAACAAACGTTTCTATTGTGGATTTTTTAAGGTTCTCAAGACTTTTGTCACTGAAAGTGGTTATTTTTCGTAATCCACGTGTCTCCGCAATTGGTGGTTGCTGAACAGTTATTTTGTCATCAGTATCTGTTCCATAGGACCCATTATCCAATAGTTTTCCTAATCCCCACACATCATTAGCAGATCGCTCGTTCACGGCACCAAGGTAATTAACGGATACTTCGGAAATCGTGGCTTTGACGTTCCCAAGCCCTCGCGACCGCCCAGACCCTATACGTATTAGACCATCCTCTAAATCTGCTACAATTAGCATCAGTATCCCGAGTTGCCACACCTCAAAGTTTCGCATGTAGATGTCTGTCTCAAAATCGACACCGGACGAGACAACCTCCAAATCGAATTTAGCACCACTCGCTGCACCGCCCGTAAGGCGATCGATACCAACCCCGTCGCGCTGCTCAGTTTTCTGCTGGCTCTCTTCAGCAAGGTAGGCATCTGAAATAGCGACACGTCCAATGAACGAATTTGAACCGAAGAGTCGACATACGGGGCAAGAATCAGTATAAACCGCTTCATTTTTATTGGATAAATCTTCTTTCTTAGGATGTCGCCGCCATTGAACTTTGTTAACCTCCAATTGCTCCTTTTGGCGTACTTCAAACTTGTCACCGCAGGAAACATCGGTGTAATTCGGACAGACGAGTTGATCGTTTTCACTATCCGGATCAGTTCTGGCAAATGGATTGCAAACGACTCCGTCTTTAAGCGTCCGAATCACCTTTTCAATATGACTCCGAAAGACCCCTTTCAGTGAACTTCCGGGCAAATAGACTTCCGTATTGCCATTACGATAAGTTCGCACGGGCGTCATGTCAGGACCAGAAACCGTAGCATATCCGGATTTGATAAGTACAGGACCTTCGGTGTGAACCGTAAGCGTAAATCGGCATTCGTTAAGAAGTTTTTTAAGCATTTTCTGCTCCTTGTACACCCTTAA
>JAKZUG010000645.1:0-8568 GCA_047516705.1 Candidatus Poribacteria bacterium
TTCAGTTTTCAGTTACTCGGGTTAATCATACTTCTCTTTAACCGACTAAAGTTTGGACAATTTTTTACGCTGCGTGTGATAGGTTGAATTCAATAAAAATAGTTACACATGTCGCCCCGCTGGGGAAACCAAGAAGGGGGAGTGGCCCCGCGTTTCTATAAACATTCCGCCCCGCTGGGGCTGCGTTTGTTGGCATCTGAAATTCTTTTTCTCCGAATGACGACCCGTAAAAAACTCGCAGAAAATAGAAAATACTTCAGGACTCAGCAGGAAACAGACCGGAATCGTCCAAACTTTAGTTTAACCGAGTACTGAGTACCAAATATAGTTGTCAGAGGGATGGTTATCAGTTTTCAGTTAAGAGGTGCTCTGATTAATCATACTTCTCTTTAACTGAGTACTGACAACTGGGTACTGACAACTGATAACTAATAACTATTCCTCCGCTGTTCCTAAATACGCCTCAATGACGCGTTCATCGTTTTGCACATCTGCCGGTTCACCTTCGCTGATCTTCTCACCGTGGTCCAAAACTGTGACCCAATCGGAGATTTGCATTACCAGTTTAACATCGTGCTCGATGAGGAGAACGGTGACACCTTGCTCACGTATCGCATAGATGAGTTCAATGAGTTCGTGTGTCTCCTGTGGGTTCATTCCGGCGGCGGGTTCATCAAGGAGTAAGAGTCTGGGTTCGGTCGCCAACGCTCTGGCGATTTCGACGCGTCGCTGATCCCCGTAGGAGAGGTTGCCAGCGGTCTGGTCGCTGATGTTGTCTAATCCGACGAATTCCAACATCTCGTGTGCACGTACGGAGATGGCTTCTTCTTCACTTTTCTGAGCTTCCGTGTGGAAGACTGCACCGATGAATGTGCTTTGCGTGCGCGGATGGCGACCAATCTTGACGTTATCAAGGACGGTGAGTTCGGTGAAAAGTCGTATATTCTGGAAAGTTCGACCGATACCGAGCCGCGTGATTTCGTCGGGCCGGAATCCAGTGATGGATTTGCCTAAGTACTCGACAGTCCCGAGCGTCGGTTTATCCAATCCAGTGACGCAGTTAAAGAGCGTCGTTTTCCCGGCACCATTGGGTCCGATTAGGCTAAAAATTTGTCCGGGGTGCACTGCCATCGTTACTTCCGACAATGCGATGACACCACCATAGTGCCGGCTGAGTTCGTTCATTGAGAGTAGGCGTATCGGGGTGTTTTCCATTTCTATCTCCTCATCTGGGTGTCTGCTTTTAAGTATACCTCAATTAAAAGGTACAAGTCAATGGATTTTTTACAGAGCCATTCAGTTATCGGAAACCGTCAGTTGTCAGCAAATCAGTGCCGTAGGTTGGGTTGAACGGCGTTGAAGATCGGATATCAGTGTTCCAAACAGACTTCACATCCAATAGGATGCCCTATATACTCAAAGCCGAGTGAAACCCAACTTCATACCGTCAGAGTCCCGGATACCTCATACCATTTCTAAAAGTTTATATCGCATTAACCGCACCGTCCACTCAGACCCGGTAGGTGCGGTTTCCTAACCGCACCGGGCATAACCAAAAACAGTAGACTCTTTTAAGAGAAATCGTCAATCAGAATTGGTATCAGAACAAAAGCGTTGGGTTTCACTCGGTCTCTGGTTGATGTAGCGTGTATGGAGAAAACATCGTTTTTCCATGATTGTTACGGTTTTGGTGGAATCCGTTCTACCCAACCTACGATGCTATACACAATTTTTCTTAAATTGGCATGTATGGACATTAACAATCAACACCTACACCCACCATACTCTCATAATCACTTCTATTTAGCCGATACCTCTTATCCTGAAAATCCATAAATCCCATAAATCACAGTTCAGACAATGAACACCTCTTAACTGACCACTGACCGCTGACCGCTGACCGCTGATGGCTGACAACTGACAACTGACAACTGAATAACTGATAACCAATTTGACATCTACCCGCATTTGTGCTATACTTTATCAAGTACCTCACTCATTTTTAACTTCATGTAACCTCGCTTATATACCTTAGATATAAACATGGCAGACTCACAAGAAAAAACGCCTCTCGAATACTGGTTAGCACTCGCCTCGGTTGAAGGGCTCGGCAGTGTGCGGATCAGACGGTTAATAGCACGTTTCGGGAGCGCGCAGGCGATCTTTGAAGCAGAACTCCCAGAAATCGCACGGTTGCCCTCCTTCAATCCGGTGCTCGCATCGCGGATACTCACGGTATCGGGCAATTTCCCAACGTTCCGCGAAAGACTCGACGCACTCAGAGATCAAGAGGTCCGGGTGATGTGTCCTGAAGATGCTATCTATCCGTCACAACTGAAGCATCTCCCAGACGCGCCCGGAATCCTGTGCAGTGTCGGCACATTAACTGAAGTCGACGAACGCTGCGTGGCGATTGTCGGGAGCAAGGATCCGAGTATAGAAGGCATTCAGTTGACGCTCTCGCTTGCGACGCAGCTGGTACTCGCTGGGTTTACGGTTGTCAGTGGACTCGCTGCCGGTATTGATACGTATGCGCATTCCGGCGCGCTTGCGGGAATGGGTAAAACTATCGGTGTCGTCGGCACAGATTTGTCCGCGATCTATCCAACGCGGAACAATCCACTCGCGATGAAGGTCTATGAGCACGGTTGCCTGTTTTCGGAACACCCGTTCCCGACAACACCGTCGCCGGGCAATTTGATTCAGCGGAACCGTATTATTAGTGGGCTTTCTATGGCGACAATCGTCGTCGAGGCACCGAAAACTGGCGGTGCGATGCATACGGCGCGATATGCCCAGCGTCAGGACAGAGCGGTGCTTGCCTGTCGGTGGGAGACACGGCACCTACTGAGCGAGGGACCACAGGAACTGATCAGGACTGGCGCGTTTCCGTTCGCACCGACTGAAGTTGATAAGGTCGTTGATGTGTTGACACACCCCGAACGTCTTGAGACGTACGCAAGCGGCGCTGCAAGTGAACAGATGGGGCTGTTTGAGGTGGAGTAGCCATCAGCAGTCAGTAGTCCAATATGATGTCCCCTTCTTTTCTGATAGCCGATGGCTGACTGCCGACTGCCGATAGCCATTAAAAAATTTATTGCTTTTTTTCGTGATTTGTGGTATACTATATACGCCTTAAGCTTGATTGTTATCAAAATTTTCCGAGTCAAATCCGATCCTTTAGGTTAGGATGTAGGCTCGGCGAATGGTGTTAAGTTCGAGTGACTCTCAGTAGTCAAAAATAGGACTTCGATAAAACGCAGTTTTCAACTACAAGATAAGACAGAGCAAGGCGTTAGTGCCAAGAAACACTCAAATAATGTGAGTGGATTGATAAAGGTATAGACCCTTAGTCTGTCTGTGGAAAGGCATGAAACCCCCAAGGCGTGTATCTTTTTTCTTGACAACGTTTAAATTTAAGGTAAAATTTGCGTAAGAATGAAGTTTTCTCTTGACAAAAGAGACTAATCTTCGTATAATCTCGGAAAATCCGTATTTTACCTTTACAAAGTTTGCAATTTTTGCTAAACTTTAAGGTACTCGTTTAGATATTGACTTTCGGGCGAGGCATTTAACATTCCAATGGAATCTTTTTACAGTTGACTGTCCTCGCGAAATTCTGTTCTCAACGTGTCGGTTTGTTCTTTGCGCACTGCGGAGAGAACAACAAACGAAATAGCCCTACGTTACTCGACTTAACGAGAATATGATCGTCGGTTCCATTCGGTGTTGAATTGTACAATCAGCACTGGCAGCGGAACCAAGAATTTCCCAAGGATACAATTTCCTAAGTGTCTATGGGAAAGGACCGAAAGTTTTAGGACGCCCTCTCCGAAGGGTGTATTTTGATAAATTTACAATTTTTTAAGGAGTTAACTCTAATGGCAAAAATGTTTAGAACCTTCGCTTTAGTATTGGCAGCCCTGTTTGCCCTATCGCTCATAGTCGGTTGCGGCGGTGATCCAGACGATCCAGAACCCGAAGCAGCTGAATTCTCATCGGCAGCCCCGGCGGGTGGTGAAACGATTGCTGCGAACGCGACTATCACACTTACCTTTAGCAGCGACCCCGGCGACGTAACGTCGAGTGGAGGAACCGTCGCAGGTTCCGGTAAAACTCGGACAATCGCGGGTCCGTTCCCTGAAGGTGCGCTCACGCTCGCTATCAGCTGGACAAATGGCGACGGTAGCACTTCGCTTAGCTACACCGTTGCTGCAGCGGATAACACAGCTCCGACCATAACTGGCGGAACCGTCTCAGATGGCGACGAAGATGTTGATCCCGAAGGGATCAATAGTGACGGGACGATCGAAATTACCTTCAGTGAAGACGTCTCCGGTAACATCGCGCTGCAGACTGAAGGCGGCGACAATGTCGGTTGGCTCGGCAAAGTTGAAGGCACCACAGGCACGCTCGATCTAGTCAAGGGCAAAGAGATCGGCAACGAGACCACCTATGTTATCAAAGGTAAAGTCTCTGACGCTGCCGGTAACGAAACTGAAGTTAGCGTAACCTTCACAACCAAGGGTAAAGAGTAAAATCGAGGCTATTTCGATAAAAAGGGCAGCGTATTTTTAATGCGCTGCCCTTTTTTTGTGGGATGGCAGTCAGCCGTCGGCTAATTACTGACAACTATTTTCTCTTTACACAATTTCTGTATTAATGCTATAATTCAGTGGAAAGCACACTTGTCAAAATATTATGCAGTCCGCGACCGGTAGGCGCGCTTTGATACAACTTAAAAAATATTTCGGTAATTCTCTAAAGGACGCTTGTCAATCAACAAACATCTATAATCCTAAAAATCCTGATTCAGACAATGAAAAACTAACGTTAACCAAGTAAATTCTGAATCTTCATAAAACCTCGAAAACTGATAACTATTTTAGCATCGTAGGTCCCATACGCTATTCGCTATGGGGACCTCCCTTCCCAGTAACGGGTGGGAACCCCCCATACGCTGATCACTATGGGGACCCCGGGTAGAACGGATTTTACCAAAACTGTAAAATCATAAAAAACGAAGTTTTCTCCATACACGCCACATCAACCAGAGCTGGAGTGAAACCCAACGCTTTTGCTTTGAAACTTCCGGGACTCTGACGGTGTAAAGTTGGGTTTCACTGGGTTTTGAGTATATATGGCAGGATATTGGATTTGAGGTGTGTTTGGAATACCGACATCCGACTTCTCAACGCCGTTCTACTCAACCTACAGCAACTGAGGCTATCATTTTTCTAAAATTGACACCTATGGTGTGGTTAGAATGCAGATCGCATTTGGGCGAGTACGCCGCAAAACCGCACCTACCAACTTAGTGGATAACGAAGTAGACAATTAACTGAGTACTGATAACTGAAAGGCGACGCAGTCGCCGTACTGAAAACTGAGTACTAAAAACTATTTTTTTGAACGGTTTTTGAAAAAGTGTTGTCTAACCGATGAATCAGTTAGAAATTTTGAGGAGAAAGTTCGGTGAACAGAACGGAAGCCTTGCTTATTGCCGATCTCTGTGAAGGCGACGAGACAGCCTTAGCACCATTGGTGGAAAGATATAAACGGATGGTGTACCGCCTCGCCGTGCAGATTACCAAGAACCATGCTGATGCTGACGACGTGATGCAGGAGACCTTTATTAAGGTTTACCGCTCAATTCACACGTTCCGGAGAGATGCCGCCTTTGAGACATGGCTCTACCGGATAGCCGTGAACGAGGCACTCAACTTCGTCAAGCGTAGAGAACGGCATCGCGAATCCACAATTGAGAGAACGCCAGAAGCAGAATACGAAGCGACCACTCGCTACCGTGCGCAGCTTGCAAATGACCCGTACGCACAGGCAGAAAAAGCAGAACTCCGGCAATACGTCACAGAGGCCGTCAACAGTTTGCCACTTAAGCATCGGATGGTGGTAATCCTCCATGAATTTGAGGGATTAACGCACGCCGAGATCGCTTCAATCCTTAACTGCTCCGAGGGGACAGTCCGTTCTCGATTGCACCACGCACGCAAGAAACTCCGAACTTTACTCAAACCCTACATGGAAGCGAGTGCGATTTAGCACCACGGTTTCAGTTGGACACCACTAAAAGTATTTCAAACACTGCCAATAATTAATTGGATGCACGCAATGTCGTGGAGAATATCAATGAGAACGAAGTGTCACAAAATAGAACGCCTTGTCTCTGACTATATAGATGGAACGCTATCCGAACGGCAGACAACCGCTGTCGCATCGCACATCCGTTCCTGTCAGTCGTGTCAACGAGAGGTCGCCGACCTGAAAAAGACGCGGCACCTCCTGAAGAACTTCTACGTTGAACCGGCGGCGTCCGATACCTATTATGCTCAGTTTACAACGCAACTCCAGCAACGTATCGAACAGAGTGCGCCGACTGCGCCGCATCAACGGTTCGCTGCAGCGGCGACGCGTCTCGAATGGCAGCTGCTGACACAGGTGTACCGATACACGGATCGTTTCCGTCCGAGCAGATTTATCTCCATCAGACGACACGCTCTACCGTATTACGTTCTCGCGTTAGCGATGACGATGTTGATTGCGGCACCGTTCCTTTTAACACAAGTCTCGCTGCACGATAACGGAGAACATGTCCGCTTGCCATCGGCTTCCGTACAACTTGCCGGCACACTTGCCATCCAGCAGGATAAGACTACGACGCACTCCGTCGGCATGCGCCGAAACGTGAATAGTGAACGCACAACGGAGACACCCGCTGTGGATTCCAACTCCGAGGTCTGGAAATTCACTGATGAACCGGTGGTAGATGGATATTTCTTCGCTAAACTCCGTAAGAATAGTTCGGATGCGGTTCTGAGCGTCGCCTTGGACATCGATTTGGAATTGCTCGCTTATGCTGAATTTCCTGCGCAAGGTGCTATCTGGGCACGTCTGACGAGCCGAGATGTGTTGACTGAGGGTAGGTATGCCCTGCTGTTGTTGCGAGATATCAACACAGGACAACACGCGCGCCAGCAGTATGAACGGAAACGGAGTGAATCCAAAGGTTTTTCACAAATTTCACAAAAATTGTTAGATGTGCCGCTGGAGATGTTATCTGTCGCAGCGGTTTACGATCCAATAGAGTTATAGACATTAGCAGTCAGCCATCAGCCCAATAGAGATGATATGAAACTGACAACTGACAACCGTTAACTAATTAGTATCTAATCTCGTAGGCGTGCTTCAGTGCGTCAACGTAAACAAGGACAAGGAGAATTTATAATGAACCCAAGGATTTTGGGAATTATTGGTGGTCTCGCCTTAGTGATTGCGCTCCTTTCACCATTCATGATGGGCAGCTCCAAACAGGTTGAGCAGCTCTACAATGACGCTGAAGACTTGTACGAACAAGCGGATTATGAGGGGGCAATCGCCAAGTATACCGAGGCACTCGAGGAATCCACGAAGCGTGGTGTGAAAACCGAAGTTATTGATAAGGATTTTCCCACGCTCGCCAATTATAAAATCGCAGTCAGTTACTCACGCCTCGCTGAACAGTCTGGCGATGTCAATCACTACGATACTGCCATTGAGTATATTGAAAAAGTTGCACCGAGAGCAACGATCCCGAAACATCAAGAGGGGTTAACCTATCTCTGGGGACACATCCTCTATCGGACAGAGCAGTTTGAATTGGCTGAACCGAAGTTCACGCAGCTGATTGAGAACTTCCCCAACAGTCTCTTCGTTGAGAACGCTTGGTATGCTATCGGGCAGCTCAACTATAAACTGCAGAACTACGAAGGGTCTCGACAGGCATTCAAAGCCGTGCTTGACGGCTTCCCGAATTCGGATTTTAAGGACGACGCGCAGCACCTCATCGCACAGTCGTTCCTCAATGAGTCCAACTATGAACAGGCTTATCAGGAATTCGATAAGATCGCAACTGAGGAATTCAAGAACTACGCCGATCTGCAAGCCGAAGCGATGTATAAAGCCGCTTATAGCTTGAACCAACTCAGTCGAGATGATGAGGCGATTGGTCGGTATACCAACTTCATCACGCAGTTCCCAGAGAGCCAATACGTCACAGCAGCGTACTTTGACCAAGGCGCGATTTACGCCCGTCAAAAAGACTATGACAACGCACGCGTCAACTACGAGCTGGCACTCCAAAACACTGCCGATCGCGGACTCCAATCGGAAATTCAGTCTGCCATCGGTCGGACTTACTTCGATCAGGGTGACTACGAAAACGCGATCGTTTCGTATAATACGCTCCTTGAACAATATCCAGAAAGCGATTTCATTGCTGAAGCGAAACTCGGTATCGCTGACAGTCACTACCGTTTAGAAAATTGGAGCGAGGCAACTGTCGCTTACGAGCGCGTCATCAACGAACACCAAGAAGAGGGGGACTTCATCCCCTACTGTTCCTACCAGATTGGTGAGGCGTACTACAAACTCGGCAGCAATCAGCGGAAAGCTGGAGAGACCGAAGCTGGCACAGCGACACTCGAACTCGCCTTGCAGTGGTATCAGAAAACAATTGATGACTACCCGCAAGATCCCGTCGCACCCCACGCGCTCTATGGCGCAATTTGGGCA
>JAKZUG010000646.1:0-4465 GCA_047516705.1 Candidatus Poribacteria bacterium
AGACTATCGGGGAGATTTGTGTGAGTTCGCGGGCGAATCGCCCCTGCCTAAATTGTTGGTCTACATGTTCGTCGGTTATGTGTGTTTTCGTTTTGTATCTTCTCGTGAAGTACGTCGCCCATCGGCGTGTTGCTAACGGATTGTCCGGGGCGGGTGCTTCGCTGAGCTTCGTAGTCTCCAGCAATTCCATTGGGCGAAATTCATCATCAATGCTTGCCAATTGCGCTCGTTTTCGTGAGGAGACTACTTCTATCGATGGAATTGGGTCGAGGGTGCCAACAAAGAGTCCGAGTAGACTCGGAAAGATAAACGCCAAGCATACCCAAGTTAATAGAAGCCACACTAAACTGGTAATGGCATTTGACACTCGACTTGAGAAAAACAATCCCAGAAAGATAAAATTAGAGATATGCAACGCAAAAAGCCCAACCATACCCAAAATTCTAAGCCAATCACCTAAATCAAACAGGATATTTCCTGAAAGATAGATAATTAGCAGGTTCATCAGGATACCGATTGCGAGCGGCAGTATGAGCGTAAAAAATGCCCCCAAATATTTCGCTAATAACACCTGTCCTCGGGAAATCTGGTTAGACATCATTAGGCTCAGTGTTCCCTGTGCCCGTTCCCCGGCAATAGCATCGAAAGTAAATAAAATCACAAAAAAACTCATGAAGATACCGATGAATACCCAGTCGATTTTGATGAGTGTCGTCGCGTCACCGCCATGATTTGAGGGTAGGTATTCAAGTGTCCATACCTCTCGCCAACTATAGGCTTTCGCTACAGCACCTCCACGTCCACCGCCTGCCCGTTCTGCCATCGGCACAGAGCGCGGGATGAGTTCATCAGTCCCATAGGCACAGAATTTGAAACGACTCGGTTGCTTGTAAATCTCACCGGGACCTCGCATTGCGAGTTTCCCTAAACTCTCCTCTGCATCACTTTTTACACGAGATAACCTTCTCTCCATCGCGAGGTTATACGCATCGACTTCTTCTCTATACCCGCCATCCCCGAAGCCGTTTATGAGCGCGTTTGCTACCATCAGAATCGGTAGAAGAATTATCATCAAGACGAACCGCAGCGTTATGAGATTGTGATATATCTCTTTCTTCGCAATATGCCAGATCATTTCTAATAGTTGTCAGTTGTCAGTCGTTAGTTATCAGTTAAGAGATTGGCTTGTAACACACCGTCCCTCTGGAAGATTCCAAGGGTCGGGTTCGTTACAAAAACCCTCTTAACTCTCACTGCGAGGCAAATCGACGACTGATAACCCTCCTTTTCAACTCATATCATACCGTAGGAACGACACGTACGCGACCAGAAACAGGATGACATTCCACGCCAACAAGATAAAAATATCGCCCAATGCGCGAGAAAGATTCTCAGAAAGGGAGTTATACTGATGCTGAAAGACAGGTAGATCTGTGAATTCTGCTTTTCCTTTATCACTGGAAAACCACGCTCGTGCTGAAAATGCGTTTTTATCCATGAGGTAATCAACAATCCGACGCTTATAACTTCTCGTTTGATTTATAAAATCGTTATAACCTTCCCTGTCCGTGCCTGTAATTGCACCGACAGCAAAGCGGTACGTGTCCGCGAAAGAGATTCGGGAGACATTCTGGGCAAATTGCCTGTTCCTTTCGCCGATATTTTCTCTCCGTTTGAGAATTTCCTCGGCTTTATTCGCATAATCAATGCGGAGAGGTTCTTGGTAGCCTAACACCTCCTGAAATTTGGAGACATTCGCACTATGAAGCGGTTTAATGGCGTAAAGTTCTTTAAACCCGAGATCCCCTGGTGAACTTGTGACCGTTCCTACTGAGATTTGACCCTCATAAGAAATAGCAGTGAGAGGGTGTTTGTGCCCCATTTTGAGGACATAGGCATCCCGCTCCTCCTTGAAGTCTTCCCATATTTGCTCAATCTGTTGCCGGGCCTCTTTTTCAGGTTGAGGCTTATACGTCGGGAATTTTGAGACTGCAAACGTTGCTATATTTGAATGGACAATCGTCAGGATTCCCCAGATAAATATTGAAAGTATCAGTGTGGTCGCTACCTCCTTTGTCCATACAGATAGGAGCAGCCCTAAGAGATAGCAGATTGACACGTATAACAACGAAATAACAAGGATCATAACGAGGCGGAGGAGATCATCGCCACCGAAAGCGGTAGCAGGCGAGGCGTAAGCAATAACGAGTCCAACAGTAAAACTAATCACCACAATCGGGAATAGGGACAACATGCCGCTAAGGTATTTCCCAAGCACGAGAGTATCCTTTGGGATCGGATTGGATAATACCAGTTTTAGTGTCCCATCTTCTCTTTCCCCCGAAATCGTATTGTAAGCGAACAAGATCGCCAATGCACTGAGCACGACTTTAAAGACGAAAATGGCATCAATGGCAAGGAAAATCGAGAGGAAAGGGTTGTCCGAGCCGTGTTTCTGTGCTTCTTTCTCCCAAATAGGTATTCCGAGCCTAATACTCACCATATCCGCGCCAGACTTTTCCGTTCCGACGTTAAAAATACTGAGCGGGTTGGGTTTCCTGTGTGCTTTCGGATTAACTTGGCTGTAGAGGCCCCACGTCCGTGTCTCTTCTTGATGTTCCTGAATGGCAACGTGATACGCCGATAACCGCTTTTCGTAATCCTCAACCTGAACAAAAACGGCAGCAGCGGTCAAAATCAGACAGACAACAAAACCGATCATAAATCGGGATGTCAGGACATTTGAGACGAATTCTCGCTGGATAATCAGCCAAAGTGTTGCCATAAGTAATACCACAATTGTTGTTACAGTAGTAGGCACGCTCCGCGTACCGTCTCATCAGCATATATAACGCTGGCAGCAGATTTTGCGTAAGTCATGTCATACCTCTGTAGGGTTAGACATTATGACTCTGCCCCTTCAAAACGAAGCACACCCCGATGTTCAGTACCAACGTAAAAGGTATCTCCATCAACAACCAGAGAAGTTATCGTATCTGGAATTTCAGGCACAATTTGTTCCCAAGTCCCTGTTTCCTTTTCTAATTGATAGAGACCGTCATCATTCGCTCCATAAACAGCATTTTCCGCTGTTGCTAACGACTTGATGATTACGTTTTCCCCCGCTTTATCGGTGAGCACATTCCAAACAACGCCATCTTTTGAATTGAAGACCCCTTTGTCGGTTGCGACGTGAACCGTTGAACCAGCAAAAACTATCTCTTTGAAATGCTCAACGGATAGTGGAAGATTAGAAGTAATGTCGTTCCAGCTGTCCCCGCCATCAAGCGATTGAAAGAGTTGTCCATCCCGCTTACCGACGTATACTGTTTCACCCGCTGTAGCAATTTTAAAACCTCGCGACATATTATCACGTGTGAGTTCACAAGTTTCTTCTACACCTGTATCGCACCATCTTGCGTCACTGGGTTTCCATCGGAAGAGTTTATAGTTGTACTCCATGTAGTACGTTTCCCCACTCACGACGAAGCTGCCGTACAAACCTTCCAACATCAATGCGTAAGTCAATTGATGCTCGCCTTGTACTTGTTCCAACAGTTTTAAAAAGCATTCAGCACCAAATTTTGGGTTCTCCCGTATTATCTGGGTTGATAAAGGCTCAACATCAGCGTCTGGATCTGTAGAGAAGGTAGAGGAAAAGGAAATTTGTTCCTCTTGTCCCGGTAGCCGATCGAAATCGAAAGGAAGTGTGTAGTACCCGAACACGGTCCACATAAGTCTTGCTGAATCTCGCGAAGGAGGCGCCGTTCCTTCAATAGGCCTTAAACAATGTTCACCCTCAACAGCAACTAAGCAATTTTTATCTGGTACTAAACGATAATAAACCGTCTCAGAATTACGTCGAATTCCTTTGGCATACAGAACACCGTCGGCTTCGGAAATCTGCACAATTTGCGGCGTATCTTCCTTACCTTTCACTTTTGCATTATACTTTGGTACTGTCTCAGTATACCTTGGCAGTTTGAAGCCAACAGCAGCCCACGAACCACCTGCGTCTGTTGATTTGACAACACTCCCAGCAACTGTGGCGTAGAGTGTATTTGACCTTTTTGAATCTGGACTCGTCTTTAAACTGATTAAATTATCCACACGGCACTCAAACCTTGTATTGAACCGATGCCAGGTTTGACCGCCGTCCATTGAACGATGAATTCCAGCGATTCCACCCGTATAAAAGGTGTTTTCGTCTAAAGCTGCAGCACAGTTCACGCTAAGCTGCATAGGTGTAATACCCGAAGATTCTACGGATTCCCAAGTGTTTCCGCAGTCAATTGAGCGAGCAACAACACCATCCTCTCCACCTATCAGCAAAAGTGTTTTTCCAGATGCAAGCAGTTTTATCGGAGGCAAGGTTTGCATTAGATTCCGGGCATCCGTAGGTGTTATATCTGTCCAAGAATCACCACAATCGGTTGATCGGAATACCCACCACGAATCCTTACTG
>JAKZUG010000647.1:0-4603 GCA_047516705.1 Candidatus Poribacteria bacterium
CCATCAGGACATGGACCTTCGCAGTGTGGGATTCTTGGGTATCGGGATGCGAGTTGATTGAGGACAGTGAGATAATCAGGGGTGCAACATGCTAATACATCCGGATGGGTAACACCAAAAAGTTCAATGCGATTCCCGTTAGCCACCTCCTCCATGTAAAATCCAGCAAGCCCCGGACGCTTGAAATGTCCCCACGAATCTGGATTATCTGACTCCATCCCCATCATACTCCACATCGCTTCCTCTGCTTTTGTGACAGTCTCTTGTGGAATCAATCCGGAAAGGAGTAGATAGCCTTCTTCTTCAAATTGCGCTAACTGTTGTTTTGATAGCATTTTTTTATCTATGGACGTTTGGCTTGGTTAGAAGGCCAAAGGTAACAGGACACGGCACCTCATCCAACAGGGGTGGTGCGCTTCAGTCGCCAATGCTGAATTTGGTGACATCAGCCGAGGGTTCGGGATACTTCATGTCCAGTTTTTTAAGCGTTTCAACGATACATTCTGTGATAACGAGATTCCGATACCACTTCTTATTCGCGGGTATTATATGCCAAGGTGCCCAATCGGTACTACATTTTTGGAGCACTGCTTCGTACGCCTGCATGTAATCTTCCCAATAAGCGCGTTCCCGAATATCTGCTTCCGTGATTTTCCAATGTTTCGTCGGATCACTGATTCGCGATTCTAAACGTTCTTTCTGTTCATCTTTTGAAATATGGAGGAAAAATTTAAGGACAACCGTTCCATTTTCAACCAGCATTCTTTCAAAATCATTAATCTGCTGATAGCGTTGTGTCCAGACTTGTTCTGGAACTAAGTCATGCACTCGAACAACGAGAACATCCTCATAATGCGACCGATTAAAGATCCCGATTTTTCCTTTAGGTGGGGCAGCTTTGTGTGCCCGCCATAGAAAATCACGAGAAAGTTCATCTGTAGAAGGGACTTTGAAATTAACAACATCACACCCCTGCACGTTTATACCTGCCATCACCTTCCGGGTAGTACCATCTTTGCCGCATGTATCCATACCTTGGAGGATGATAAGAAGCGCGTGCCGGTTTCCGGCGTAAAGCAATTCCTGAAGTTTCAGCAAGTGCTTATGTAGTTTTTTGAGTCGTGCCTTTGTTTGCCCTTTTTTCGTGTAAGTTCCAGTATATTCAGGCGCGCAATCGTTTAGACTCACGTGCTCACCCGGAGTGATAATATTCTTAATCTCAAGTTCCATTGTGGTTTCCCCAATTAGTAATATAAAACAAAACTATAGTAAAGCTACAGTTACCGATACACCAGAAGATTGGCGGGGTTACATGAAGATTAAAAATTAATTCGATAATTTCATAAAATGCCGGCGTGGCTACTATAGCGTTTCTGACGTATGTCCGGTGCGGTTCCAAACCGCACCTACCGGGTCTGCGGATTACCGATTTAAATATTCAAACCTCATCAAACCCCGCCAGCAAAGGAGGCGGAGTAGCAGTAAGGTTCTCTTACACCATCCATCAAAGAACTATTGCGATAAAGACTCGTAGTAGTCATCAACAAGCCGTCGATACTCAGGTGGGACATCCTCTTTGGCGACTTGGGTAAGCCGTTTTTTCTCCTGAAGTGTGTTGAGTCGCTCTTCAAGTGCGGCTTCCAATTTCGTCAGGTCCCGAATAACGAATTCATAGTTCGGAAATGGGTTTGAGCGATTTCCAGGTTGATAGTCCATGGTATCAAGGAAGTTGAGCCAGAGTTCGTTAATTTCACGTCCGGACTCCCTACCGCCTGTGCGTGCTTCTTGATTATCGCCTTCAGCTTGCCCGTCCTGTCCGGGCTGTTGACCGGGCTGTTGACCGGGCTGCTGTCCTTCTTGCCCGTTTTGCATGGCTTGTTGTGCCTGTTGCATCCGTTCTTGAATCTGTCGCTGCTGTTCGGCGAGTTGTTGCTGACGGCGTTGTTGTTCCTCCGTCTGCTCTTGTCCCTCCATGGCTTGAAGTTCGCGTTGGATGTCCTCCATCTGTTCTTGGGATTGTTGGAGCTGCTGGAGCGCGGCTTCGAGCTGTTCTTCTTCGGTGTTTGCCATATTGGCTTGCGCCTGTTGCAGATCCGCCTGTACCTGTCTGAGAGTCTCAATGACTTCTTGTTGATTCTGTTCAGCGGCGCGGAAACTACGCCATTGTAAGGCGCGTTGTGCGGTTGACATATCACCAGCAGTCTGCTCTTCAGTAAGCCGTCTGGTAGCATCAGCCACATTTCGAGCTGCCTCTGGATTCTCTTCGCCGAGCTGCTCCGGCAGATTTTCCAGTGTGTTCTCAAGTGTTCCGAGATCCTGTTGAAGTTCCCGCTGTTGGTTGGCAAGTTCAGATGCCTTTCGGAAATCTTCGGGACGCATTTCTGACTGCTGCGAACGGTTCCTGAGTTCTTGTGTCTCCTGTTGGACACCAGATTGTGCTTCTATCATTTGCTGGACCTGTTCTGCAGCATTGGCGAGCGCAGCATCGGTGAATTCCGATGCGACCTTTTCCAACTGTTCGATGGCTTCTTCAAGCCTTTCCTCCGCTTTTTGCCCCTTGGCGGCACTGAGTTGCGGTTCCTGTTGTTGCATGCCTTGTGCGGCTTGATCCATCTGCTCGCCTGCCTGTTGCATCGCTTGACCGGCTTGGTCTAAACGTTGCCCCTGCGAACCTGGTGCACCGCTCTGCATTTGACCAAGCTGCTGCGCCATCTGTTGTGCCTGTTGTGACAACTGCCCCTGTTGCTCGCCAGCCTGTTGCATATCGCTCGGAGATGGTTCGTTTTCACGTCCTAATTGCTGGCTCTGTTGACTCAACTGCTGCTGCTCTGACAACATCTGACGCGCTTGATCTAACATCTCCTGCGTCTGCTCTTGCATCTCCATATCAAGTTCGTTCTGTTGATCCTCAAGTTCGCTTTGCAGCTCCTCCATTTCGAGTTCAAGATTCTCAGCAAGTTGGGGATTACTGTTTCGCATCTGCATCAGTATATTCGGAAGCTCAAGACTAACTTTTATAAGAAGCTCCAGTGCCTCTTGTTCCGAGGGTATGGCTTCAGTAGGTTGTACAGCGTTCAGGCTATCAGTCGCCTCACGCATTTTGTCTATTGCATCCTCCAAGTTCATCAGAATCTCGGGCGTAACTGCCGATTCCCCTTGCATCGCCATGCTAAACTCATCTGCGAGTCTCTGTGTTTTATCCTTCAGTTTGGTTTGCTTGTCCGCCGTTTTCCTAACCTCACTTCGATATTTTTCCGTGATTGCAGGCGGTTTCTTATTAATATGATTCGATGTCTCTCGGATAATCTGCTTCTGGGAGGCGATTACCTCCAAGAGTGGATTCGGCATAGGTTGCCCTTGTTCTGCCTCCATTTCTTGGAAGTTTTCATTAAAGGGGCGGATTTCAATAAAGTAAATATCGCTACTGGCTTCGCCGGGTCCGGTTCGCGTGTTGTTATCAATAGCGTGTGCATAGTAGGAGATAATATCGCCTGGTTCAAGGTCAAATTCCTCAAGGTAGAATGTATAACTACCGTCTACGACGCGGCGTTGAACCGTATCGGTAGCACCTGATTCTATAATAGCATCAGGCGTGGAGGCTTCCAAGGTTAGTTCCTGCAGTTCATCAGAGCCGATGCGATACATAAGTTTTAGTTCTGCAATCCCATAGTCGTCCGTCGCCTCAGCAATGATTTCCACCTCACCCAACTTTGTCGTTTTGATATCGCGACCGGGTTCTTTAATCACAACTTCTGGCACACCGTCAGGGATAGTTTTTATGGTGTATTCAATCGGTATCTCGTTGTTGAAACCGTCAATGCATAGCAGTTCAACAGTATACGTGCCGTCCTCAATAACATCTACAGTTGTCGTAAGCGTGTTTCCATCGGAGATAACCATTTGGGTTGCGGCAGATTCGGGAGTCTCGATCAACGCTTCGTCCTTAACATCGCTTTTAAGTGAGAATGCTGCGGTTTGGATGGCTTTATTCGTCGTGAGTTTAATTTCTGCTTGTGACCCAACAACCGCCTGAATATCACCTGTACCTGTTTGCACAACAGGTTTGAGACCTGTATAGTCCGGGTAAGCGTAAGCGACGGAAATTTCCGTCACCTTCGGCATCTCAAAGACTTCGACAGTGTAGCGTTCCGAAGTCGTCTCGTTTGCTACGATGTAATATTCAATATCTGCGTCAATGTTAAAAATTTCATAAGCAAACCCACGTTTATCGTCTGGGTTTTGTAACATGTTGATCTGTTGTTGAGTTGTTTCGGTTTCGGGGGTAGCGGTTTTTCGCGCTTGAATATTTTCATAGGTTAAAACAACCTTGTCGGCAGATTTTCCGGTAACAGTGACATGAATAGGCAGGCTTTTGCCGCGGAGGATACGAGCATCTCCGGGTTCAACGGTTAGTTTTGTCGTCAAAACCGGTTCAGTCTTCTCCCAAGGGACCAGCACGCGGAGGAGGCTGGTATGGAGTTCTGTCGGAAACAGGAGTGCAAGTACACAGCAGCCGACAACAACTAAAGCCGCGATGCCGACATGCTTACGGGTACGGCTATGATTGATTGTTGCCTTGAAATCAATACCTTTTACCCGCTGA